>CAZEAX010000016.1:0-24666 GCA_964510405.1 uncultured Streptomyces sp.
TACGAGCGCATGCATTGGCTGACGCACTAGTGACGCGTGTTGTCCAATCGCTCGCGGGGCTATTGAGCGCAACCGCGCTCGCCGCAGGTTACGCGCAGGACTATCCGGTCAAGCCCGTCCGCCTGATACTGCCGACCGCGGCCGGCGGCTCGCTCGATGCCGTGGGCCGCGTGATCGCGCAGAAATTCACCGAACACTTCGGTCAGCAAGTCGTGGTCGACAACAAGCCCGGGGCCGGCGGCATACTCGGCACCGAGACCGCGGCGCACGCGGCGCCCGACGGCTACACGCTGCTCATCGCGTCGAACGGCAATCTGGCGACGACGCAAGGCCTCTACAAAAAAATTCCATACGATCCCGTGCGCGACTTTGCGCCCGTCGTGCTGATGACGGAAACGCCGTACATCGTCGTCGTGCATCCGTCGTTGCCGGTCAAAACCGTCGCGGATCTGATCCGCCTCGCCAAGGCGCGTCCGGGCCAGTTGAACTACGCGTCGTCGGGCAGCGGCTCGACCCCGCACCTTGCCGGCGAACTTTTCAAGGCCATGGCAAAGGTCAACATCGTGCACGTGCCGTACAAGGGCAGTCCGGCGGCGTTGACGAGTTTGTTGAGCGGCGAGACCGTCGTCGGCATCACGGGGATGCCGTCGAGCTGGGCGCAGGTCAAAGCCGGCCGGATCCGGGCGCTCGGCGTCGCCGGCACGCGGCGGTCCACCACCGCGCCCGAACTGCCGACGGTTGCGGAATCCGGATTGCCGGGTTACGAAGTCAATTCGTGGTCGGGATTGCTCGCGCCGGCAGCGACGCCCAAACCGATAGTTGCGCGGCTCAACGCCGAAGTCATCAAAATCCTCGCGGAGCCCGACGTCAGGCAGCAACTCCTGAACCAGGGTTTCGAAGTGCTCGGCGGCACGCCGGAACAATTCGGGGTTTTCATCAAGTCCGAAATCGTCAAATGGACCAGGGTGATCCGCGATGCCGGCGCGCACGTCGATTGACAGTCAACGCCGGATAACGAAGGAGTAACGATTCTTGTCTCATGATGTGACCGCCAGCAACACCTATACGCGCGGCATGGCCGAATTCATCGTCGGGCTGCGTTATGAAAACATTCCGCGGGAAGTGCGCGAGCGCATCAAGCTCCTGATCCTCGACTCGCTCGGCTGCGGCTTGTACGCGGCAGACCTCGAGTGGAGCCGCATACTGATGAACACGCTGAGTGCCGTCGACACGACGACGCAGTGCGGCGCGTGGGGCACGGCGTGCCGGTTGTCGGCGCCGCACGCGGCGCTGGTGAACGGCACGCTCGTGCAGGGTTTTGAAATCGACGACGTGCACCATCGCGGACCGATTCATCTCGGCGCGGTCACGCTGCCGGCGCTGATCGCGGTCGCCGAACTGCATCCCGGCATGAGCGGACGAACATTCCTGACCGCCGCGGTTGCCGGCTACGAAGTCGGGCCGCGTGTTTTACTGTGCATGGGTCCCGAACATATCGGCCAGGGCTGGCATTCGGGCGCGACCGGCGGCGTCTTTGCCGGCGCGGCCGCCGCCGCGTCCGCCCTCGGACTCGACACGGAAAAATCGGTGCACGCGCTCGGCATCGCCGGCACCCAATCGGCGGGACTGATGGCCGCGCAGTATGGCGCGATGGTCAAGCGCATGCACGCAGGCCGGGCCGCGCAAAGCGGGCTTTACGGCGCACTGCTCGCGCAAAACGGCTTCACCGGCATCGTCGACGTCTTCGAAAGCCCGTACGGCGGATTCTGCACCACGTTTTCGCGCTCGCAGGACAACTTCAATCTCGACGAACTCACGTCCGGGCTCGGCGAACGTTACGAAACGATGGATATCCGGTTGAAGTTCTATTCGTGCGTCGGCGGCGTGCACACGACGCTCGATGCGATCCGCGCGCTGCGCGAGCAACAACCGTTCACCGCGGCCGAAGTCGAAAAAGTCGTCGTTTACGTGTCGCAGATCTCGAAAGACCACAGCGGCTGGGACTATCGGCCGGAAGGCGTCACGTCGGCGCAGCTCAACATGACTTACTGCGTCGCGACCATGCTGCTCGATGGCGAGGTTTTCGTCGACCAGTTTTCTGAGAAAATGGTGGCCGACCCCGCGCGGCTCGCTTTATTGAAGAAAGTCGACGTCAGGCACGATCCTGAAATCACGGCGCGCGGCCGCGCGTACCGCCACATGGTCCACGTCGAAGTGCATTTGAAAAACGGCCGGGTGCTGAAGAAAACCATGGAGAAGAAACTGGGCAGCGACACTTTCCCGGATGCGGGGCGCGTCATCAGGAAATTCGAAACGCTCGCGCGTCACGCGCTGCCGCAGCCGCAAGTGCAACAACTGCTGGATGCCGTAATGAAGCTGGATGAACTCGCCGATACGTCCGCGCTTGCGCGCCTGTTGACGAAACCGCATTGATGATCGCATCGGGCACACCATGAAACCGGCAACGATTACCGAAACACTGGTCGACAAAGTTCTCGCGCTCGATTACGCCTCCCTGCCGCCCGAAGCGATCGACATGGCCAAGGCGGTGACGCTCGACGGCCTCGCGGTAATGATTGCAGGCGCGAACGAGCCGCTGGGCGTAGGCCGCATTTCCATCGAGTACGTGCGCGAAATGGGCGGCGCGCCGCAGGCGTCGGTGATCACCGGCGGTTTCAAGACTTCGATGCAAAGCGCCGCCTACGCGAACGGCACCATGGCGCACGCGCTCGACTTCGACAACACGTGGTATCCGCTCAATCACCCCACGTCGCCGACGTTGCCGGCCATCCTCGCGATTGCCGAGCATCACAAGTCGCCCGGCAAGAAAATCATCGAAGCGATTGCCGCTGCATTCGAAGTGCAGGGACGCTTGCGCATTGCGGCGACGGGACTCAAGACCGGGCAGGGCTTTCACAAGCCGGGCACCACCGGCCAGTTCGGCGCAGTTACCGCGGCGGCGAAAATGCTCGACCTCGACAAGCAGCAAACGCTGATGGCGTTCGGGCTCGCCGGCTCGCGCGCGGGCAGCATTTCGATCAACACGGGCACCATGACGAAGTCGTCGCACTCCGGGCATGCGGCGCGCATGGGCGTCGAATGCGGGGTGCTCGCCAAGATGGGCTGGACCGCGAGCGCCGACGTGTTCGGACCGAAAGGATTTTTCGACACGTTCTTTCAGGGCGATGCAAAACCCGAACTGCTGATCGAAGGATTCGCAGCACCCTTGCGCATGGTTAAACCGGGCGTCGGCTTCAAGAAGCATCCGAGCAATTACTTCACCCACCGGCCGATCGACGCCGCGCTCGCGCTGCGCGAGGAATTCAGCATCAACGCAAACGAGATCGTGCGCGTCGAAGTGATATTCCCGCGCTTCGATTACGTGAACCGGCCGGTCCCCGCGACCGGCCTCGACGGCAAGTTCAGCGTGCAGTACGCAACACTCGTCGCGCTGCTCGACGGCGAAATCACGATCGATTCGTTCACCAACGAGCGCCGCTTCGCGCCCGACGTCGAAGCGCTGCTGCCGAAAGTGACGCTCACCGTCGACGATAAGATTCCCTCGGATTTCGACCAGATGCATACGATAGTCAACGTCTGGCTCAATGACGGGCAGAAGTTGAGCAAACGCGTCGACAAACTCTCGGGCTGGATCGGCTCGCCGCTTACGCGCGACCAGCGGCTCAGGAAATTTTTCGGCTGCGCGCGCCGCACGCTCGACGACGCGAAGACCAAACGCATGCTTACCCTCGTCGAAGAGCTCGAGACTCTCACCGACGTGACCGAACTCATGAACATCGCGCGCTGCGACCGCTAAAGCGCGTACCCAATTTCAGGGAATATCGACATGGCACAAAAACCGAAATCCGCCGGCAACGGCGGCAAACCGTGGCATCAGCCCGGCAAATGGCTCGCCAATCCCGCTTACTGGGACGACGAATCGCTGAAGGCGCGCGCCGGCATGCCGAAGAACATCAAGTTCATCGACTGCACGATCAGCGAAGGCGACGATTGCGTCGGCCATCAACTGAACTGGAACACGCGGCTCGGCGTGATCGAGCGGCTCGATGCGATCGGCGTCGGCGAAATCACGCTGCCGAGCCACGCGACGTTCAGCGAAGAACGCGACATGGTGAAGGCATGCCGGCGGCTCGGCGTGCGCACGCGCCTCGTCGCCAAGGGACCGGGCGTGAAGCCGCCGCTCAAGGGCGATTGGAAAGGCGCCATCGACCGCCACATCGATCTGGGTGCCGACGTAATCAGCCCTATCGTCAAATGGGACTACGCCGACACGCTGTCCGACTTTGCCGGTGAACTCACCAAGCAAATGGTGGTGGATGCAATTACCGAAAGCATCCAGTACATGAAGCACCAGAAGGTGCGTGTGGTGCCGTGGATGGTCGACAGCATGCGTTCGCCGGTCGATACCGCTTGCCTCTTTTTCAAAGCGATGGCCGATGCGGGCGCCGACGGTGTTTACGTCGTCGACAGCCGCGGCAACAGCGCGCCGCTCGCGACGCGCACGTTCATCCGCCGCGTGCGCGACGCGGTCGGCAGTGCCTGCGACGTTTACGTGCAGCACCACAACGATCTGGGTGTCGCGACCGCCAATGCGATGGCGGCGGTCGAAGGCGGCGCCAACTGGATAGATGCGTCGGTCATCGGCATCGGCGACCGCGGCGGCTGCGTCGCGCTCGAAGAGGCGGCGGCGCTGTTTGAAATGTACGGAATCGCGACCGGCATCAAGCTCGAGAATCTTTACGAGCTGTGTCTCTACGTGCAGAAGGCCTACGGCATCAAGCTGCCGCCGTGGAAGCCTATCGTCGGCGAAAACTGGAACAAGGAAGAAGGCGTCGGTCACCTGGAAGGCAGCGAGGACGCCGAGTCCACCATCGGCATCGCGCCGCGCGTCGTCGGCCGTGAATTCGAGAACGTGATCGGCGGCAAGATCCTGTTCGGCCGCGAACGCAGCAGTGCGCATACCGACGACCCGGTGTTTCTGCGCGACATCGTGCGCGATCTGGGCATGGAAGTCTCCGAAGAGCAGTTCCAGCGCATCCTCAACCGCGCGCGCGCCGCGGTCGCGAGCAACTACGATACGCATTACCTGACTTTCCCCGAGTTCGAGGCGATCTGCCGCGGCGTCGTGGACGCGGGGCGCGGCTGATTAGCAAAAAATCTCGGTTATCAATTTGTCCGCCGTATTGCCCCCATCCTGTCCTTCCCCCGCTATCGCAGGGGAAGGGACCGTGAATAAGAGCCCCGCACTGAATCCCCTCCCTTGCGCATGCAAATGCGCGGGGGAGGGTTAGGGTGGGGGCAAAGCTTAAAGTCGCATTATGAAATTACTTACGAATCTCGCCCTATCAACTTTCGTCTGCGGGTTCGCCATGGCAACGGCGATCGCCGCGTACCCCGACAAACCCATCCGCTTGATCATGCCCTACCCCGCCGGCGGCAGCATAGACACCGCCGGCCGCGCGGTCGCGCAGAAACTCGCCGATACGTTCGGCCAGCAGATCGTGATCGACAATCGTACCGGGGCGGGCGGCATCATCGGCACCGAAACGGCCGCGCACGCGGTACCCGACGGATATACGCTCGTCGTCGGCGGCACCGGCACGCTCGCGCTGAGTCCGCATTTGCATCGCAAGCTGCCGTACGATCCGGTGCGCGATTTCGCGCCGGTGACGATGTTGATCGCGAGCCCGTACGTGATCGTGGTGCATCCGGCGGTGCCGGCGAATTCGGTGAAGGAACTCGTGGCGCTCGCAAAAGCGCGGCCTGGACAGATCAATTACGCGTCGGGCGGCACCGGCAGCGCACCGCACTTCGCATCGGAAATGTTCAATACCGCGGCGGGCATCAAGCTCAACCACGTTCCGTATAAAGGCAGCACGCCCGGCGTGATCGACCTGATCGGCGGGCAGGTGCAGGTAATGTTTACCGGCATACCGAGCGTGATCGCCTATATCAAGACCAATCGCCTGCGCGCGCTCGCCATCACCGGCAAGACCCGTACCGCAGCACTCCCCGACGTGCCGACCGTGATCGAATCGGGCGTGCCGGGCTATGTCGTGAGCCCGTGGTTTGGCCTGCTGGTGCCCGCGCGCACACCGCCTGCGATCATCGCGACCCTGCATCGCGAGACCGTGAAGGCGCTGCGTTCGCCCGCTCTGCTCGAACGCTTTGCGGTCGAAGGCGTCGACCCGGTCGGCGACACGCCCGAGCACTTCGCCGCGTACATCAAAGAGGAGATCGTGACGTGGGGCAAAGTCGTCAAAGACACGGGCATGCGCGTCGAGTAGATTTGAAAAAAGCATCGTCACTCCCGCGCAGGCGGGAGCCCAGAAAATGAACCCTGTTAGAAGCAACGCCGCCTGGATTCCCGCCTGCGCGGGAATGACGGTGATGATGTTCGCACTGAGTGGCGACGCACACTCCGCAGGCGCTGCATATCCCGTGCGGCCGATCCGCATGATCGTGCCGAATGCGACGGGCGCGAGCTCCGACGTGCTGGGGCGCATCGTGGCGACGCAATTGAGCACCGAATTCGGCCAGCAGGTCATCGTCGACAACCGGCCGGGCGCAGGCAGCGTGATCGGCACGGACATGGTGGCGAAAGCCGCGCCCGATGGCTATACGCTGGTCGTAATCTATACCTCGCACACGACCAACGCGAGCCTGCAAAAGCTGCCCTACGATCCCATCGCGGATTTCGCGCCGATTACCATGCTCACGTCGGCGCCGCTGGTGCTGATCGTACCCGGCGCGTCCAACCTCAACACGGTCAAGGATTTGATCGCCGCCGGCAAGGCGCAGCCGCTCAGCTATGGCTCGGCCGGCATCGGCAGCGGCGGGCATCTCGCAGGCGAACTCTTTCGCACGATGACCGGCATCAACGCAACGCATGTGCCGTACAAGGGCGCGGCGCCCGCGTCCATCGACGTTGCCGGCGGGCAGCTCGCGTATCAGTTTGCGTCGCAGATCACGATCCAGCCGCTCGTCGCGGGCAAGCGCGTGCGCATGCTTGCCGTGACAAGCGTGAAGCGCGCGGCCTCGCTTCCCGACGTGCCGTCGCTCGTCGAATCCGGCCTCGCTGGATACGAAGTGTTGAACTGGTTTGGAGTAGCGGCGCCTGCGCGCACGCCGCCCGAGATCGTCGCCAGGCTCCATGCCGCGATAGTCAAATCGCTGCAACTGCCGGCCGTGCGCGAGAAACTCACGAGCGAGGGCTCGGAGATCGTGGGCAACACGCCGCAGGAATTCGCCGCATTTCTGAAACGCGACATTGCGCGCTGGGCGAAGGTCATCAGGGAAGCCGGCGTCAAGCTGTAGCCGAAGGACGCGCGCATCAAGCGTGAAGATTGATAGAATCACGCCTCTTCAAGACAACCCCGCCCGCAAGGAGACCGCAGCCGTGGCGCAGAACCTCGAAAAGCTCAAAGACTGGATCGGCGAACGCGAGACCGACGTCGATTACGTGACCATTCCGTCGGTGCACCGGCTCGCCGCGACGCTCGACCGCGACGATCCGATGCCCAAGAACGGCGATCCGCTGCCGCCGGGCTGGCATACGCTGTTGTTTCCGCGCGTGGTGCGTCAATCGCAGGTCGGCCACGACGGCCACCCGACGCGCGGCGACTTTCTGCCGCCGGTGCCGCTGCCGCGCCGCATGAACGCCGGCCGCCGCACGTGGATGATCGACGCGCTGCGAGTCGGCGACGAGGTAAAGAAGGAAGCATCGATCAAGGACGTCACCATCAAGCAGGGACGCTCGGGCCAGATGGTGTTCGTCACCGTCAAGACCGACATGCTGAGCCCGCGCGGCCTCGCGATCACCGAGGAAATGGATGTCGTGTACCGCGAAGAACCCGCGCCCGGTGCGCCCAATCCAGCACCGAAAACGCCGCCTGCGAATGCAGTGTGGACGAAAGTATTCAATCCGGACCCCGTCGTACTGTTTCGTTTTTCGGCACTGACGTTCAACGGCCACCGCATTCATTACGATTATCCCTACGTGACGCAGAAAGAAGGCTATCCGGGACTCGTGCAGAACGGCGGCCTCACCAATCTGCTGCTCTCTGAACTTGCGCGCGCCCACGCGAAAACGCCGATCAAGTACTTGTCGGCGCGCAACCTGCGCCCGATGTTCGCCGACCAGCCGTTCACGCTGTGCGGCGCGCCGTCGGCCGACGGCAAAAGCGCCCAGATGTGGACGGTGGACGCGACCGGCGCGCAGGCGACCGAAGCCAGCGTGGAGTTTGCGTGATGGCCGGCGGACCGCTGAAAGACATCCGCGTGATCGACATGACGTCGGTCGTGGTCGGGCCGATGGTCACGTTGATGCTCGCCGATTACGGCGCCGACGTGATCAAGGTCGAGCCGCCGGCGGGCGACATCGTGCGCAACCTCGGAGGCCGCGCGATCACACCCAACATGTCGCCGAAATTCCTGCATCTGAACCGCAACAAGCGCTCGCTCGCGATCGACCTGAAGAAACCCGAAGCTTACGCCGCGTTGGCGAAGCTGCTCGCGACCGCGGACGTGCTGCTGTGGAACGTGCGCCCGTCGGCGATGGCGCGGTTGAAGCTTTCGTACGAAGACGTCAAGGCGATCAATCCGAGAATCATCTATTGCGGCATCGTCGGCTTCGGGCAGACCGGCCGCTACCGCAACAAACCGGCGTACGACTCGATCATCCAGGGTTCCGGCGGCATCGCCGCGCTGCACCAGCGCGCGACCGGCGAGCCGCGCTACGTGCCCATCGTGATGGCGGACAAAACCACCGGGCTCATCGCCACGCAAATGGTGTTGATGGCGCTGTATCACCGCGAACGCACGGGCGAGGGACAGTCGATCCAGGTGCCGATGTTCGAGAACATCGCGCGCTTCGTGCTCGAGGAGCATATGTACCACCAGACATTCGATCCGCCGATCGGCACCACCGGCGATCCGCGTCTGTTCGACCCGGGCGCGCGGCCGGTGCCGACCAAGGACGGCTATATGTGCATATCGGCGAACACCGATGCGCAGGCGTTCGCGGTGTTCGATGCGATCGGCAAACCGGAATTCAAAACCGATCCGCGCTTCTGCTCGGTCGCGGCGCGCTTCAAGCACGTGCCGGAGTATTTTGCCGCGCGCGCCGAGGGCCTCAAGCAAAAGACCAACGCCGAGTGGATAGAGATATTCGACAAGGCCGATGTGCCGGCAATGCAATTTCACACGCTGGAGTCGTTGCTGGAAGATCCGCATTTGCAGGACGTGGGTTTTTTCCGCAAGATCGACCACCCGACCGAAGGCCGCATCGTCGACATGACGCTGCCCAATAAGTCGACCGCGGGTTCGCGCGAAGATTTCATGCCGGCACCGAAAGTCGGCCAGCATACGTTCGAAGTGCTGCGCGAAGCGGGCTACGGCGGCGCTGCGATCGACGAGATGATCAAGAATGGCATTGCGGTCGACGGCAGGCTCGAGAAACGCGAAGGGTGAAGGGTGAAGGGTGAAGGGTGAAGGGTGAAGGGTGAAGGGTAGAAAAACAACGCCGCGTGTAATTGCGATCGCTACTCTCTTGACGTGTGGCGTTAGTGCGGCGACCGCACAGATCTATCCGGTCAAGCCGATCCGGCTGATCGCGCCGTTTTCGACCGGCGGCAGCACCGATCTGCTCGCGCGCATCATGGGACAAAAACTGACCGAAGCGTGGGGCCAGCAGGTGATAGTCGAGAATCGCGGCGGGGCGGGCGGCACGATAGGCGTCGAAATCGCGGCGCACGCGCCGCCCGATGGCTACACGCTGGTGATGGGCCATATCGGCACCTTCGGCGCCAATCCGACGTTGTATCCGAAATTGCCGTATGACCCGATCAAGGACTTCGCGCCGGTGACCTTGCTCGCAATGGTTCCCAACGGCATGGCGGTGCACCCGGCGCTGCCGGTGCGCACGGTAAAAGACTTCATCGCCCTCGCGCGCGCAAAACCGGGGCAGCTATTGTATGGCTCCGGCGGCAGCGGCAGCGCCGCTCACCTCGCGATGGTGCAGTTCGAATTGCTCGCCAGGGTAAAGCTCAATCACATTCCTTACAAGGGCACCGGCCCGGCGATATACGATTTGATTGCAGGGCAGACGTCGACCATGATTACCGGCATGGCCGCGCTAATGCCGCACATCAAATCGGAAAAACTGCGCTTGATCGCGGTGGGCACCGCCAAACGCCTTGCGATAGTCCCGGACATACCGACCATCGCCGAAGCGGGCGTGCCGGGCTACGAAGTAACCCAATGGTATGGGATACTGGCGCCTGCGGGAACGCCGCGCGATATCGTGTTGAAGCTGAACGCCGAGTTAATCAAGGCGCTGCGCCTGCCCGACGTCAAGGAACGGCTGGCCGGCGACGGGGTGGTGCCGGTCGGTGACACCCCCGGGGAATTCGGCGCGCATATCAAGGCTGAAATCGCGCGCTGGGCGCCGGTCGTCAAGGCGTCGGGCGCCCAGCCGGAATAAAATACAAAATCGCTGTTCGACAACCGGGAGATCGATAATGCACGCACTACGCTATCTACGTCCGCTGCTTACCGCCGCCGTACTGCTGCTGTCCGCGGGCGCGCTCGCGCAACCCGCGCAAAAACCGTTCGAGCCGTACTCCGGTCAACCGGGCAAGGATGTCGTGTGGGTGCCGACGTCGCAGGCACTGGTCGACAAGATGCTCGACATGGCCAAGCTGCAGCCCAACGAAATTCACATGGACCTGGGCTCGGGCGACGGCCGCACCGTGATCACCGCGGCGAAGCGCGGCGCGCGCTCGACCGGCATCGAGTACAACCCGGACATGGTCGAACTGTCGAAGGCAAACGCAGTCAAGGCGGGTGTAGCCGGCCAGGCGACATTCGTGAAAGCGGATTTGTTCGAAACCGATTTCTCGCGGGCCGACGTAATCACCTTGTTCCTGCTGCCGGACATCAATCTCAAGCTGCGCCCGAAAATCCTCGACCTGAAACCTGGCACGCGCATCGTGTCGAACACGTTCACGATGGGTGAATGGAAAGACGACGAGACCGCGACGGTCGAAGAAGGCGCCGGCTGCAGTTATTACTGCACCGCGCATCTGTGGATAGTGCCGGCCAAGGTCGCGGGCACCTGGCAATCCGCGAAGGGCGAGCTCACGCTGAAACAGGAATTCCAGATGGTCCAGGGCACTCTGAATGCCGGCAACGGCGCATTAAACTTAAGTAACGCAAAACTGCGCGCGGACCAGTTGAGCTTCAGCGCGGGCGGCGCGAATTACGCGGGCCGCGTCAGTGGCAACACCATCGACGGCACGGTCACTTTCGGCGGCAACACCACGAAGTGGACCGCTACGCGCCGCTAAGGCCGCGTTTTTCGCATAGCGCTCGCTCGGTTAAAGGAGAAATCCGCATGTTGGCTGCACAATTTCGGCGGCGCTGCTATCTGGCTTTCCTGCTGTGTGTCGTCGCCGCGAGCATCTGCGCGCAGCCCGCGAAAAAGGAATTCGAGCCGCAGATCGGCCAGGACGGCAAGGACGTCATCTGGGTGCCGACGCCGCAGGGCCTGATCGAAAAAATGCTCGACATGGCGAAAGTCACCTCCGCCGACACCGTGATCGATCTCGGCTCGGGCGACGGCCGCACTGTGATCGCCGCCGCCAAGCGCGGTGCGAAGGCGCTCGGCGTCGAGTACAACCCCGACATGGTCGAGCTTTCCAGGCGCAACGCCGAGCAAGCGGGCGTCGCCGGCAAGGCGAACTTCATCAAGGCCGATCTTTTCGAGACCGATTTGTCGCAGGCGACCGTGATCACCATGTACCTGCTACCGACGATCAACATAAAGCTGCGACCGAAAATACTCGACTTGAAACCCGGCACGCGCATCGTGTCGCATCAGTTCACGATGGACGACTGGGATGCGGACGAGACCGATTCGATCGACGGCCGCACCGCCTATATGTGGATCGTGCCCGCCAAGGTCGAGGGCCTGTGGCAGTTCGCGCAGGGCGAGCTGTCGTTCGTGCAGAGTTTCCAGACCGTCACTGGCTCGTTGCGCGGCGGCGGCAACACGGTTGCGATTACCAACGGCAGATTGCGCGGTGATCAGATCTTCTTCACCGCAGGCAACACCGAATACACGGGCCGCATCAATGGCGCCGGCATCGAAGGCACCATGCGGGGCCAGAGTTCGGGCGCGTGGAGCGCGACGCGCGCGAACGCCAGGCTCGCCGCACCGAAGTAAGTCAAACGCGCGCGGCCCAACCACTATAATTCACGCTGGTCGGCGCGCCGCGCCTTAAACGAAGTTTTGTCCCCGGGAGTCATACAGCATGGCCAAGCAACAAGGCGTCGTCATCATCGGCGGCGGCATCATGGGCGGCGACATCGCCATCATCTTCGCGGCGGGCAACTGGAACGTGCACGTGATGAGCCCGTCGGAGAAAACGCGCGGTTCCCTGCCCGCGCGCGTCAAAACCGGCCTGCAAAAACTCGGCTCGCCGGAAAGCGCGGCGGCTCTCGTGAAAACGTACGCGAATCTCGAATCGATTCCGTGGCAGGATGTCGATCTCGTCATCGAAGCGGCGACCGAGGATCTCGCGCTCAAGCAAAAACTTTTTTCGCAGCTTGAAACGCTCGCGCGGCCGGAAATACCGCTCGCGAGCAATACGTCGACGTTTCCGATCGGCGATATCGGCCGCCACCTTAAAACTCGCTCGCGCGTCGTCGGCCTGCACTATTTCATGCCCGCCCACCTCGTGCCGCTGGTCGAAATCATCCAGGCCGACTTCACGGACAAAAAGGTCGGCGATGCGCTCGAAGCGCAGCAGAAAACGCTCGGCAAAGCGCCGGTGCGCGTCAACAAGGATATTCCCGGCTTCATCGGCAACCGCCTGCAGCACGCGATGATGCGCGAGGCGCTGTACCTGGTCGCCGACGGCGTGGTATCACCCGAAGGCATCGACACCGCGGTCCGCTACGGCTTCGGATTCCGTTTTCTCGCGTGCGGCCCGATGACGCAGAAGGAAATGTCGGGCTGGGACACCAATCTCTATGCGGGCACTTCGCTGTATCCCAGCCTGCACAGCGAAAAGGAGCCGCCGCAGTTCCTCAAAGACATGATCGCCAGGGGCCACATCGGCATGAAGACCAAGCGCGGCATCTGGGAATGGACCGACGAAAGCGTCGCAAAGGAAAAAACGCGTATCGAGAAAGTGTTGCAGCAGGCGTTCGCGATATTGAAGGCTGACGGCAAGTAACGCCGGCGATGCGGTACGCGGACGCAGCGGTTGTTGCTATCGTCGCGGTGATACTCGTCTGCGGATTCGATGCGGCAATCGCACAGAGCTATCCGGTCAAGCCCATCCGCGTCGTAGTGCCGTTTCCTGCGGGCGGCGGCATCGATGTCGTTGCGCGCCTGTTGGCGCCCAAACTTTCGGACAGTCTCGGACAGCCGGTTGTGATCGACAATCGCAGCGGTGCCAGCGGCACCGTTGGGACCGAAACGGTCGCCAAGGCGGCGCCCGACGGCTACACGCTGCTCGCGACGTTCGCCAGCCACGCGCAGAACGCGTCGCTGTACCCGAAGCTCGGTTACGACACGGTGAAGGATTTTGCGCCGATCTCATTGCTCGCGACGGTACCCAACATTCTCGTCGTCAATCCGGCGCTGCCCGTGAAGACGGTGAAAGACCTCATCGCACTCGCCAAAAAACACCCGGGCGAAATTCTCTATGCGTCGATCGGCAACGGCACCCCGTCGCACCTGTCGGCGGAGCTGTTCGACAGCATGGCCGGCATCAAGATGACGCACGTGCCGTATAAAGGCGCCGCGCCCTCGGTCATCGCGCTGATCAGCGGCGAGACCCAGCTCACGTTCACGACGGTGCTGGTCGCGATGCCGCATATCAAATCCGGCCGATTGCGTGCGCTCGGCGTTGCCTCGCTTAAACGGTCTCCGGTGCTGCCCGACCTTCCTACGATCGATGAAGCAGGCGTGCGAGGCTACGAATCGAATGCGTGGTACGGGCTGCTGGCGCCGGCGAAAACTCCGCAATCGATACTCGACCAGTTGCACCGCGAGACGGTGAAGGCACTCCAGCTCAACGATGTGCGGGAGAACCTGAAAAGCCAGGGCGCGGAACCCGTCGCCAGCAGCGCGCGCGAATTCGCCGCGATCATCACCGACGAAATCGAAAAATGGCGCAAGGTCGTGCAGGCGACCGGCGTCAAGGCCGACTAGGCCCTAAACCTCGATTTCCATTTCGAGCAGCGCGTACGACAGGCTCTTGCCGTGCGCGTCCATCGCGAGCGAAGTCGTCACCCCGCCGCCGAGCGACTGCTCGCACACGAATTGCAGTGCGCCGACGTTGGGCACTTCATGCCGTATAACCTTGCCTTTGATGATGTGCGCGAGATGGCGTTTCACCGCTTGCGCCGTGACTTTGTCGCACAACACCGCATAATCTTTATCGCGATACGCGATCAGCGACAGAATGGACGTGTTGCCCTTGTCGCCCGCGCGGCAATGCGCGAGATCATACAATTTCTTTTTCACGCCGCCACTCCCGCACCGTCACTTCGGTTTTGATTTTGTCGCGCGCGATCAAGCCGGAAATTACGCCGACCTGTTCGTGCACGTACTTGCGCGCACCGCCGCCGCCGCCCGGCCCGTTGGTCCACAATGCCTCGACTTCCTCGCCAACGAGAGCAGCTTTCTCGCGCGTGCCCGCGCGCGCCGCCACGCGCAACCGCACTTCGTACGGACGCGCCGCTTCATCGTACGACTTGCCGTGCAATGACGTGCTGCCGATGTAATCGACGCGCATTTCCTTGAACTCGCCCTTCAGGCGCGCCTGCACGACTTCGCCGGCGAGCTGCGCTCGCTTCAACGCATTCGCGCCGGCGTAACTGATCTCGCCCTCCCCGACGTACCCTGCGTGATAGCCTATGCTGACCTTCAGCGTCGGCGAACGCGGCTTGCCGGTCGCGCCGGATACGGCAACGCGATTGGCGCCTGCCTGCTTGAGCTTTACGGTCGTGAAATCCGCGGTGATGTCGGGCGTCACGTACGCGCGCGGATCGGTCACTTCGTACAGCAGTTGCTCTTTGGCGGTCACGAGGTTGAGCGCGCCGCCGGTATCGGCCGGTTTGCCGATCACGCAATTGCCGTCAACATCGACGTCGGCGTACGGAAATCCGATGTGCGCAAAATCCGGAATATCCTTGCGCCCGGGATCGGCGCAGTAGCCGCCGGTGATCTGGCCCGCGCATTCGAGCAGGTGGCCCATCACGGTGCCGCGCGCCATGCGATCCAGATCGTCGGGCTGCCAGCCGTATTCATACGCGGCGGGTGCGAGAAACAACGATGGGTCGGCGACGCGGCCGGTGATGATGATGTCAGCGCCCGTTGCCAGCGCTGGCAGCAATGCATCGACGCCTAAATAGGCATTCGCCGATACCAGCCATTTATACGCGGAGAGCGGCCCGCCGGTTTCGAGCACGCGGTCGGTCGGCCGCATCAGCTTCAACACGTCATCGCCGGTCACCGCCGCAACTTTGATATCGAGCTTGCGGCGCCTGGCGATTTCGACAATCAGGTCCGCCGCCGCCACCGGATTGGCGGCGCCCATGTTGGTGATCAGGCGCACGCGCTTCTTCTTGATCACCGGCAGCAGCAATTCCATGCGGCGCGCGAGCAGCACGTCGTAGCCTTCCGCGGGCTCCTTGAGCTTCCTCAACTGCGCGAGCGCGATCGTGCGTTCGGCGAGACATTCGAGCCCCAGGTACTGCAGTTGCCCGCGTTCGGCGAGGATCACCGCCGGCTCGAGGCGGTCGCCGGCAAACCCGGCGCCCGCGCCTATGCGCAGCGTGTCCGTCTTCCTGTGCGACATCAGTTTCCCGGCAGGTTGTGCACTTCGGGGAAAAACATCTCCTGCCACGTCTTCGGCACGTCCTTGATCGTGCCGATCTTGCCCATGAACTCGGCCGTCTTGAACACTTTCTCCGGCGTCAGCGTGAACGCGTAATCAGGATTCGAGATCGCCGCATACACTTCGTCGGGCGTCGACTTTTTATCGTTGGCCCATTCGAGATAGCGCTGCGCGGCGGCTTTCTTGTCGCGGTTGATGCCGTCAATCGCCTCTTTCAGCGCGGCGAAAAACGCACTGTAGGTTTTCGGATTCGCTTCGCGGAATCTGGTCGTCGCCACCACCACCAGCGCGGTCGCGCGCCCGCCGAGAATCTCGTACGACGTCGTCAGCGTGCGCACGCCCGGGATTTTCAGTTCCTGCTCGTGGAACGGCGAAGTCGTGAAGTGCGCGTCGACGCCGCCTGTATTCGACATCAGCGCCGCCATGCCGTCGGGATGCGACAGCGTGACGGTGAACGGGTCGAGCTTGAACTGATTGCCTTCGCCGAAGGCTTTCTCGGCGGCCATCTGCAGCATGATCGCCTGCGTCGACACCTTGACCGCGGGCACCGCGATCTTGTCCTTGTCGGTGAAATCCTTGACCGACTTCACGTTCGGATTGCGTACGTTCAGATACAGCGGATACGTGGTGACCGCCGACACGCCCATCACGCCGATGTTGCCCTTGGTCTTGCCCCACAGCGTGATCAGCGACGGCGCGCCGACCGCGCTGAAATTGACGGCGCCCGACAGGAGGCCATCGTTAATCGCGGCGGGCCCCGCGAGCTTGGCCCAGTTGGTCTTGAGTTCGGGCAGTCCCAGCGCCTTGGCGTGCTTCTCGATCAGCTTGTTGTGCTCCATCCACATCAGCGGCAAAAAGCTCACGCCGTATTGCTGCGCGATGGTGACCTCATTCACTTCGGCGCGCGCGCCGGCGGTTGCGGTGACCAACAGAATCGTGGCGGCGGCGAATAAACGGGCACGGATGCGCATGAACTCCTCCTTGATTTAGTTATGGCGCCGATTATGCCACTACCCTCTTCAACGTCCCGTCTCCACCACTAGTAGTGGTACTGCACTTATGCGTCCACAGTAAATTGTGGGGGCGGCCGGCCGGCGCCAAATCGGCGCGAACCTTCGCTTGTAAACCTGCTTGCAATCGCCGCGTTACTGCTCATATACTGTATATATTTACAGTATCATTTCCGGCCCGCGAAACGCCGCTTGCAACGGGCACAACCACAGGAGAAAACGCATGGAAAAAGCCGCCGCACTAAAAATCCTCCAGCAACTCGCCGACGGTACTGATCCGCACACCGGCAAGTCATTCGGCGCCGACAGTCCTTATCAGCATCCCGATACCGTGCGCGCGTTGTTCGTGGCGCTGCGTGCGCTCGATGCGCCGACTACGGCAACGGCGCCGGCGGGCAAGCAGCACGCCGCCGCACCGGCCGAAAACGCGCCATCGAATTCCGGCAAGCCGTGGTCGGACGATGAAGACAAGGCGCTCGCCGCCGCGTTCGACGCCGGCAAGAAAATTCTCGAACTCGCCACCGCGCACCAGCGTTCGCGTTTCGCGATCGAAGTGCGGCTCGCCAAGCTGGGCAAGATCGAGCAGCCCGCCAATATGCGTGGGCGCAAAGTCGCGTCGGACACCGCGACTTACTCGGCGCAACATTAAGAGTACGAGTGGACGAAAGAGAGGCCGGTCGCTTATGGGCTCAGGGAAAGGGAGCTTCCCGCCGGCCTCTTGCTCGTTTATTTAATTGCATGGAAAGATTGCGATGGAAGAACTGACCAAACGCCAGCAGGAGATTCTGCGCATGATCCGCGAGTTCATCGCGGATTCCGGTTTTCCGCCGACGCGCGCGGAGATCTGCACCGCGATGGGTTTCAGTTCGCCCAACGCCGCGGAGGAACATCTGCGCACGCTCGAGCGCAAGGGCGCCATCGAAATGCTGGCCGGCGCTTCGCGCGGCATCCGGATCAAAGAAGCGCTGGGACTGCCGTTGATCGGACGCGTGGCCGCTGGCAGTCCGCTCCTGGCCGTCGAAAACATCGAGATGCATTGCCAGGTCGATGCGCAGCTTTTCAAGCCGCGTGCGGATTACCTGCTCAAGGTGCGCGGACTCAGCATGCGCGACGCCGGCATTCTCGACGGCGATCTGCTCGCAGTGCACCGTGCACATGAAGCGCGGTCGGGTCAGGTGGTCGTGGCGCGGCTGCATGATGAAGTCACGGTCAAGCGCTTCAGGCGCCGCGGCAATCAAGTACAGCTGGTACCCGAAAATCCGGACTTCAAAATCATCGAAGTCGACTTGAACCGCACGCCGCTCGAAATCGAAGGCATCGCAGTGGGCGTCATCCGCAACGGCACGCTGTGAACGCACTCACCGCCTTACTCAACCACCCTGCCGTCTGGCTTGGCAATGCGTTAAGCCGTGTCGCGAGCGTGAGCGTGCCGACCGGTTTTAGCGCGCTCGACGCGGAACTGCCCGGCGGCGGCTGGCCGACCGCGGCGCTGACGGAAATCCTGCCGCAGCATGAAGGCATCGGCGAATTGCGCCTGCTGGGCACGGCGCTTGCCGCGCTGTCCGCGCAAAAACGCACCATCGCGTGGATCGCGCCGCCTCATCTGCCGTATGCGCCGGCGCTCGCAGCCGCCGGCATCGATCTTGCGCGCCTCATCATCGTCACTACCCGGTCGTCGAAAGAAACGTTGTGGGCGACCGAACAGGCGTTGCATTCCAAAGCCTGCGGCGCGGTGCTCGCATGGCCCGGCGCCATTAAATATCCGGAATTGCGGCGTCTGCAACTCGCTGCTGAAAGCAACCCTGTGCTCGCCGTAATGTTCCGCCCGCCGCGAGCGGGCGCTGAAACGTCGTGCTCGGCATTGCGGCTCGAACTCAAAACCTGGCACGACGGGCTTGCCGTGCGCATATTGAAACGCCGCGGCGCAACGCTTAACGCGCCGATTCTGCTGCACTCACCTGCCGTCACTCCCGGACGCGCAATCAAACCCCGACTGGACCATCATGCTGTGGATCGCCCTCGACTTCCCCTGCCTGCCGCTCGACACGTTTGCGCTGGCCTCGGCGCGCACTGAACCGTGGGCCATCGCCGACGGCACTGACGTGCTCGTCTGCAATTCCCAGGCTCAAGCGCTGGGCGTGCGCAATGGCATGCGCCTGTCGGCGGCGTGCGCGCTCTCGCCCCGGCTCAACTACCGCTTGCGAGACGAAACGGCCGAAGTCGCCACGCTCGCCACGCTCGCGGCGTGGGCGAACCAGTTCACGCCCAACGTTTCGCTGGAGTCGCCGCGCGCGCTGTTGCTCGACATCGAGGGCAGCCTGCGCTTTTTCGGCGGCATCCGCCCCATCCTGCAAACGTTGAAGCGCGGACTCGACGACATGGGTTATGCCGCAACGATGGCGTGCGCGCCCACTGCCACGGCAGCGTTGCTGCTCGCGCGCGCCCGCATGCAAAAAATCGTCAACTGCAAGCGCGCGCTCGAAGCGGTCGTCGCGACCTTGCCGCTCGCAGCGCTCGAATGCGATGCGCGCACAGCACAGACCCTGCAGGCGGTCGGCGTCAGGCGCGTAGCAGATCTCATGGCGCTGCCGCGCGACGGTCTCGCGCGGCGCGGCGGCCAGCCGCTGCTCGACATCGTGGACCGCGCGCTGGGACGGTTGCCGGCACCCCGCAAATTTTTCGCCCCGCCCGCGCAGTTCGACGCGCAGCTTGAACTCGCCGCACCCGTCGCGCATAGCGAAGCATTGCTGTTTGCAACCAAACGCCTGATCAATCAGTTGACGGGTTTTCTGGTGGCGCGCAACGGCGGGGTGCAACGTTTCACGCTGACGCTCATGCACGAACGCAACGTGCCCACGCGCATCGAGATCGGACTCGTCGCACCGACGCGCGACAACGCGCATCTCACGCTGCTCGTGCGCGAGCGGCTGGCGGCACTCGCATTGGGCGCGCCCGTGCATGCGCTGCGCGTCGAAGCGGATGATATCCTCGTGCTGGCGGAGGAAAGCCGCGAACTGTTTCCGGATCGCACCAGCGCGCAAGGCGAGTGGCAAAAGCTGGTCGAGCGCCTGCGCGCCAGGTTGGGGCCGCAAGCGGTGCACGGGGTGGCGGCACACGCCGAACATCGTCCCGAGCGCGCTTCGTGCGCGACCCAACCCGGCACCGCAAGCGCAGCACCCGCGCGCGACCCGCGGCCGCTATGGCTGCTCGCCGCTCCGCGACCGCTGCCGGAAATCGCCACCAAACCTCATTATCACGACAATGCGCTGGCGCTCGTCGCGGGACCCGAGCGCATCGAATCCGGCTGGTGGGACGACGACGACGTCAAACGCGATTACTTCGTCGCGCAGACGCCCGATCATGCGACATTGTGGATTTACCGCGAACGCCGCGCGCCCGGCGGCTGGTATCTGCACGGCGTGTTCAGTTGATGCTCCATGCCTCTTGCACTGCCGGCGTACGCCGAGTTGCATTGCGTCAGCAATTTCACTTTTCTGCGCGGCGCCTCGCGGCCTGAAGAGCTCGTCGGGCGCGCGGCGCACCTCGGTTACTCGGCGCTTGCCATTACCGACGAGTGCTCGCTGGCAGGCATGGCGCGCGCGCATTTCGCGGCAAAAGAACACAAACTAAAACTCATCATCGGCGCCGAGTTCCGTCTCGCCGACAACTCGAAGCTCGTGCTGCTCGCCACCGGCCGCGAAGCCTACGGCGACCTGTCGCAATTGATCACCGCCGCGCGGGGACGCGGCGCGAAAGGCAGTTACCATCTCGACTGGAACGATCTCGACGGTGGCGCCGGCGGCTGCCTCGCGCTATTGGTTCCGGATCGGGAACCCGACCCTGAAGCGGCACGACGCATCGCCGACCGCTTTGCCGGGCGCGCCTGGATCGCGGCCGAACTCCTGTGCGGTTTCGACGATCGCGCTCAACTCGAGCGTCTGCGCGAGCTGAGTCTCGCGTGCGGATTACCGCTGGTCGCAGCGGGCGATGTGCACATGCATGTGCGCTCGCGGCGCCCTTTGCAGGACTTGTTGGCCGCGGTGCGTTTGGGCACCACCGTCGCCGATGCGAAGCAGGCGCTTTATCCCAACGCGGAACGTCATTTGCGCCTGCGCGTACGGCTCGCGCAGATTTATCCGGCCGAACTGCTGACCGCAAGCGTGGAAATCGCCGAGCGTTGCAACTTCAAGCTCGACAGCTTGCGCTATGAATATCCGGAAGAGCTGGTGCCCGCCAATCACACCCCTGCCTCGTATCTGCGTCTGCTGACCGAAGAAGGCCTGCGCGAGCGGTTTCCCGGCGGCGCTTCGGAGAAGGTGCGCAAACTTGTCGAGCACGAACTCCGGTTGATCATGGAATTGGAATACGAACCTTTTTTCCTCACCGTCCACGATATCGTGCGCTTCGCGCGCAGCAAGAACATCTTGTGCCAAGGACGCGGCTCGGCCGCCAACTCAGCCGTGTGCTATGCCCTAGGTATCACCGAAGTCGATCCCGCGCGCATGGATGTATTGTTCGAGCGTTTCGTCTCCAGGGAGCGCAAGGAACCGCCCGATATCGACGTCGATTTCGAACACCAGCGTCGCGAGGAAGTGATCCAGTACATCTACGGCAAATACGGGCGCGACCGCGCCGCCCTCGCCGCCACCGTCATCACTTACCGCTCGAAAAGCGCGCTGCGCGATGTAGGTCGCGCGCTCGGCCTCGATGCCGCACAACTAGACCGATTGGCACAATCGCTGGCGTGGTGGGACGACAGGCAAATGCTGCCGCAGCGGCTCAGGGAAGCCGGCTTCGATCCCGCGAGTCCGCAGATTGCGCGTCTGATTTCTCTCATCAACATGCTGGCCGGCTTTCCGCGCCATTTATCGCAGCACGTCGGCGGTTTCGTGATTTCACGCGGACCGCTATCGCGGCTGGTGCCGATCGAGAACGCCGCAATGCCGGAACGCAGCGTGATTCAATGGGACAAGGACGACCTCGAAGCGCTCGGTCTGCTGAAAGTCGACGTGCTGGCCCTCGGCATGCTGTCCGCCATCCGCCGCGCGCTCGACATGATCAGCGCACGGCGCGGCGAACCATTCGCGATGACCGACATCCCACCCGAAGATCCTGAAGTTTACGAAATGATCCAGCATGCCGACACCGTCGGCGTGTTCCAGATCGAATCGCGCGCGCAGATGAGCATGCTGCCGCGATTGCGGCCGGACAAATTTTACGATCTCGTGATCGAGGTCGCGATCGTGCGCCCCGGTCCGATTCAGGGCGGCATGGTCCATCCCTATTTGCGTCGCAAGCAAGGCCTCGAAGAAGTCGATTATCCGAGCGACGCAGTGAAAGGCGTGCTCAAGCGCACGCTCGGCGTGCCGATTTTCCAGGAACAGGTCATGCAACTCGCGGTGGTCGCGGCCGGCTTCACGCCGGGCGAAGCCGATTTGTTGCGGCGTTCGATGGCGGCGTGGAAACGCAAAGGCGGACTCGCACATCTGCAGCAGCGCCTGGTGTCGGGCATGCTCGCACACGGCTACAAGCGCGAATTCGCCGAGCAGATTTACCGCCAAATACTCGGCTTCGGCGAATACGGCTTCCCCGAATCGCACGCGGCGAGTTTCGCGTTGCTCGCGTATGTCTCGGCGTGGTTGAAGTGCCATCAGCCGGCGACATTTCTCGCCGCGCTGCTCAACAGTCAGCCGATGGGATTTTACGCGCCTTCACAACTCGTACAGGACGCGCGCCGCCACGGCGTCGACGTGCGGCCGGTCGATGCTACAGTGAGCGCATGGGAATGCACGCTCGAATCCGACAAGGATGATAAGCCGGCCGTGCGCCTGGGTTTCGGCAGGATCATCGGTTTCGCGGAAAAAGCGGCTGAACGGCTGGTTGCTGCCCGTACGCAACACGGTTTCGATTCGATCGAGGATCTCGCGCGGCGCGCGCGACTGGATGCGCGCGATCTGAAATTGCTGGCGGCCGCCGACGCGCTGGCCGCATTCGCCGAGCATAGACGCATGGCGCACTGGCTGGTTACCGGCGTCGAACCAACAACACCTTTGCTTGGGTCGGCACCAGTGATCGAAGCAGTTCCGCTACTCGCAGCGCCAGGCGAAGGTGAAAACCTGGTCGTCGATTACGCAAGTACCGGACTCACCCTCGGCCGTCATCCGCTGGCACTGTTGCGCGGCCGTTTAAACCGCATGCGGCTTTCCACCGCGGCGGAGTTGAACAAACTTCCCCATGGACGTCTCGCGCGCGCGGCTGGCATCGTGACCGGCCGTCAGCGGCCGGGCACGGCCTCAGGCGTCGTATTCGTCACGCTGGAAGACGAAACCGGCTACGTCAATGTCGTGGTGTGGAACAGTCTAGTCGAGAAACAACGTCGCGAATTGCTGGGTTCAAGTCTGCTGGGCGTTTACGGAGTACTGGAACGGCAGGGCGAAGTCGTGCATCTCGTCGCCCAACGTCTCATCGATTACAGCTCGCTCTTGGGACGGCTCGAAACCTCAAGCCGGGATTTTCACTGAGCGCGGCGCGCCCGCTGCGTCACTCGGCCTAAAACCGGAACAGTGCGCTCACCGACCAGACGTTGATCACCGACTGGCCGGTCTTGTCGCCGTCACCGACATTGTTAAACCGCTCGAATTCGCCGCGTATGCCGATCGTCTTGGTGGCGTCGAACTTTACGCCGACACCCAGCAGCGGTTGAACGCGGGTTTCGTTGGCGCTGAACTGGGAAACGCTGGCATTGAGCCGCGTCACCGCGAGCCCGCCTTTGAATAAAAATCCGAACCGGCTGGCCAGCTGATAAGTTGCAACCGCAGAAACACTGATCGCAGACGCATCCCACGTGCCGCCGGCCGTCGACGCGGGTGCGGGCACGCTGATCGACGTCACGCCTTTGAAGCGTCCCAAATCGTTATAGGCAACTTCGGCCGCAATGATGTCGTTGAATTGATAGCCACCAAATAATTTCCACGCCGTCTCGTGGCTGTCGATCAGAGTGCTGCTCGCAATCCCGCGCGTCAAGAGAATTGCGTCGGTTTGATTGGCCCAGCTGTTGGTTCTTTTGGCGTCGGCCCTGCCAACGCCGGCACCGACATACCAAGCGGGATCGTCCGCCGCCTGAGTTCCGGTCGCACCGCAGAGCACGGCAGCAACCAGCACGACCGACCACACCAGAGATTTATTGATCATTGTGGTTCCCCCAGAAATTCGGCCCACTCGAGTACCCGATCCATCGGGAATACCGCGTGAATCGGGCAAGTATAACGCACCAGACAGGGAATAAATGGCGCACCGTCGCCCGCCGGGCGGATGACAATTGCGCGAATTGCGGCCGTTTTTCCCTCTTGTTAGGCACGTTACCCGGGCGGGGGCGGGCACATGATAGCGCTTCGACACACCGGATTGATATGGAGCCTGCGATGATTTATGACGACGCATACGGAAATGACGCGAAGCGGTTCACGCGCGAACACAAGGCGGAATGGCAAGACCGCATGCCGCCTGAACTGGAGTGGGATGAAACCGAGGTCACCGAGCTCGTCGATCAGATTCTTTGCGAGCACCTCGCCGACGATTGATGTTCGGATGAGTGCAGGGTCGTGACCGGGAAGTGGTGGCCAAGGGCGGAATCGCCTCCTTGGCTTTTGCCTCACTTCGTTCGGCGAAATCTTGGTGGCCAAGGGCGGAATCGAACCACCGACACAAGGATTTTCAGGCAT
>CAZEAX010000017.1:0-23392 GCA_964510405.1 uncultured Streptomyces sp.
TGTACTGCGTGTTCGCCTGCACGGTAACCGCGGGCAGCAACCCGGACAATCCCTGCGGCAGCTTTTCCTGGCCGGCCATATAGCTCGCGCGCGCCGCGGCGTAGACCGCGTCGGCGGTCTGTGCTTCGCGATATACCGACAACAAGTCGGCGGCCATCGCATCGTGCATCGCCCCGCACAAAACGAGTCCCAGTAATGGTAAATGCCGGGCGATTGTTTGCATACGCTAGTAGCGCGCCATGGCGGGGTCGACGTGCTCGGCCCACGCGGCGATGCCACCGCTTAAGTTGTAGAGGCGGCCGAGTCCCATGCTTTGCAGATAATTGGCGACTTGCAGGCTGCGCAGGCCGTGATGGCAGAGCACGACGATGTCGCGATCGCGCGGCAGTTCATTCCAGCGTGATGGAATCTCTTGCATCGGCAGCAACTGCGCATCCGGAAGATTGCAAATCGCGTTTTCCCACGGTTCCCGCACGTCGAGGATCAGCGGCATGGCGCGGGCGTTGTCGGCCAGCCATTCGCGCAATGCCGTTGCCGGCAATTGCTCGATCAAAAGACGAATCTTTCAGGCTGTGGCGCGTTGCGCAGCATCGGGATGCAGGTCTCGAACAGCGCAACCGTGGCCGCCGCACCGGCGCCGGTGTAGGTCGTGAGCAGCGCTTCCATCACGGGCGCTTCGCCGACGACGGCCAGGAGCCGTCCGCCGGGTTTCAGGCTGCGCTGAAATTCTTCCGCCAGTACCGGCTCCGACCCCGTCAGCACGATCACGTCGTACGGCGCCTGCTTGTGCCAACCGCGCGCTGCATCGCCGATTTCCAGCGTCACGTTCGTGATGGCGTGAGCGGCGAGTTTGGCGCCGGCGGCGGCGCTGAATGCGGGATTGATCTCGACGCTGGTTACGTGTGCGCCGCGCTTGGCGAGCAGCGCCGTCATGTAGCCGCTGCCCGTGCCGACTTCGAGTATGCGGTCGGCCGGTTTGATCGCAAGTTCCTGCACCATGCGCGCTTCGAGCTTGGGCGCGAGCATGCGCTCCCCGGACAACGCGTTTTCCGTCAACGGGATTTCCATGTCGACGAAGGCGAGGCTGCGGTATTGCGGAGGGACGAAGTCTTCCCGCCGCACCGTGAAGAGCAGATCCAGCACATGTTGATCGAGCACATCCCAGGTGCGGATTTGCTGCTCAACCATATTGAAGCGGGCGCGTTCAATGTCCATTTGGGCGTTCATGAGAGGAGAGAAATCCGGGCTGTGGAGGCAAGAAACCGAGCTTGCAATTATCGCATAATTCCAGTAGTTTGACCGTCACACGTTGGGGGTCCTGGCGGGCTGGATTTACGGCCGGCAGCCGGGTGAGATAGACCCTTCGAACCTGATGCGGATAATGCCGCCGCAGGGAAGCGTGGCGCCCATATCGCAAGCGCCGCTCCTCCCTGGTTTGTTAAGCGAGGAGCAAGCATGAACGCAAATCCCAAGTTTTTGAGTGCCACGGCCCACGTCGACGAGGCCGCGGTCAAGTCGTTGCCCAATTCGCGCAAGGTCTATATCGAGGGCTCGCGGCCCGATCTTAAAGTGCCGATGCGCGAAATCAGCCAGTCGGACACGCCGGCCGGCATGGGCGCGGAAAAAAACCCGCCGATTTACGTCTACGACACTTCTGGCCCTTATACCGACCCGGCGGTGAAAATCGACATTCGTTCCGGCCTGGCGCCACTGCGCGAAAAATGGATTGCCGAGCGCAACGACACCGAGTTGCTGCCCGATCTGACGTCGGCCTACGGTCGCAGCCGCGCCGCCGATCCGAAGCTCGCCGAACTGCGCTTCAACCTACGGCGCCACCCGCGCCGTGCCAAGGCCGGCATGAACGTGTCGCAGATGCATTACGCGCGCAAAGGCATCATCACGCCGGAAATGGAATACATTGCGATCCGCGAAACGCAGCGTCGTGACGGCCTGTCGGAACTGATTACGCGCCAGCATCCGGGCCAGAGCTTCGGTGCCGCGATTCCCGCCGTGATCACACCCGAATTCGTGCGCGACGAAATTGCCCGCGGGCGCGCCATTATTCCGGCCAACATCAATCACCCGGAAACCGAGCCGATGATCATCGGCCGCAATTTCCTGGTGAAGATCAACGCCAACATCGGTAACTCGGCGCTGTCGAGCTCGATCGCGGAGGAAGTCGAAAAAATGACGTGGTCGACGCGCTGGGGCGGCGACACCGTGATGGACCTTTCGACCGGCAAGAACATCCACGAGACGCGCGAATGGATCATCCGCAATTCCCCGGTGCCGATCGGCACCGTGCCGATTTACCAGGCGCTCGAGAAAGTCGACGGCAAAGCTGAAGAACTCACGTGGGAAATGTTCCGCGATACGCTGATCGAGCAGGCCGAGCAGGGTGTCGACTATTTCACAATTCATGCGGGCGTGCGCCTGGCCTATATTCCGATGACCGCGAAACGCATGACCGGCATCGTCTCGCGCGGCGGTTCGATCATGGCGAAATGGTGTCTCGCGCATCACAAGGAATCGTTCCTCTACACGCACTTCGAAGACATCTGCGAGATCATGAAAGCGTACGACGTATCGTTCTCGCTCGGCGACGGCCTGCGCCCGGGTTCGGGGTACGACGCCAACGACGAAGCGCAGTTCGCCGAACTCGAAACGCTCGGCGAGCTGACCGGCATCGCGTGGAAGCACGACGTGCAGGTCATGATCGAGGGGCCCGGCCACGTTCCGATGCACCTGATCAAGGAGAACATGGAGCGCCAGTTGAAGGTCTGCAAGGAGGCGCCGTTTTACACGCTGGGGCCGCTCACCACCGACATCGCGCCGGGCTACGACCACATCACCAGCGCGATCGGCGCGGCGATGATCGGCTGGTATGGCACCGCCATGCTGTGCTACGTGACGCCGAAGGAACACCTCGGTCTGCCCGACAAGAACGACGTCAAGGACGGCATCATGGCCTACAAGATCGCCGCTCACGCGGCCGATCTCGCCAAGGGCCATCCGGGTGCGCAGATTCGCGACAACGCCCTGTCGAAAGCGCGTTTCGAATTTCGCTGGGACGACCAATTCAACCTCGGCCTCGATCCCGACAAGGCCAAGGAATTTCACGACGAGACGTTGCCGCAGGAAGGCGCCAAGCTCGCGCACTTCTGCTCGATGTGCGGGCCGCATTTCTGCTCGATGAAAATCACCCAGGACGTGCGCGACTATGCGGCGAAGCAGGGCGTGGACGAAGAGGCTGCGCTCAGGAAAGGGATGGAGGAAAAGTCGGCCGAATTCGTGAAGCAGGGCGCCCAGATTTATTCCAAAGCCTGACGGACCGGCGCATTTCCACGGCAACGGCCGCCTGCGCGGCCGTTGTCATTTTGAAGGTTGCACGTCAGTGCGCAGTTCCACGACGATATTCGCCAGCGTCCAGTTTTGCAGGCTCGAGGCAAAATCGAAACCCGGATCGTGGTTGCGTGCGTCTTCCAGCGCGGGTCCCAGCCGCTTGCCGCGCGCAACGGCCGTGAGAAAAATCGCCTCTCCCGGCGCAAGTCGCGCGACTGCTGCGCGAAACTGCGGGCGGTAAACAACGACGCGTTCACCGCCGGCCGCCGGGTCGACAGCGAACTCGCCGCGGTAGTCGTCCTGATGCACTTCCCAGATGCGGAAAAGCGGATAGGCCGAACTCACCACGGCAACCGCCGGATGCAGCATTACAGCGAGCCGCGCGTAGTCGTCTTCAGAGAGGCTCGTCAGGTTGCCGACATCGAGCGGGGCGTGATCGGCCGCATAGTGCGCCCTGTGCGCAAGCCACTCGAGGTGCGCGACATCCGGGAGATACGGCAGCGCTTGCGCGGGTGCAAACGCCGGCAAAAATTCCGCGAGATGTTCGCCCAGTTCGTTAAGGTCCCCGCTCGCCGAAGGGT
Source organism: uncultured Streptomyces sp. (assembly GCA_964510405.1). Taxonomy (GTDB): domain Bacteria; phylum Pseudomonadota; class Gammaproteobacteria; order Burkholderiales; family SG8-41; genus PALSA-1004. Next base: position 3,924 of record CAZEAX010000017.1, read on the forward strand.
GCGCGCCGCAATAGGCATGCGCGAGACCTTCGAAGAATTCATTTCCGACGAGCGTGCGGACAATCGGGTAGATCGAGGCCAGTGCGCCCGCTGCGTTGGCGGCGACGTTGGCGCGATAGATCGCGAGGCGTTGGCGCGCCTCGACTTCATTGCCGGCGATGAGCGGCAGCGCGTGTTCATCGCGCGCGCGATCGGTCATGGCCGCGCCGAAGAGTTCCTGCAGCGCCGCAAGTTCAGACATGGGCAGAATCCAGCAGGGTTTCAGCCCTGCGTGCCTCGTCGAGCAGCACGTCAAGTTCCGGGATCCGGGTATCCCATTCGATCAGCGTGCGCACCGGGCCGAGCCGCGCAAGTGCCGCTTGATACAACGACCATACGGCGTCGGTTACTCGCGAGCCATGATCGTCGATCAGGCAAAGTTCGGCGCGGGTGTGTCCGGCAAGATGGATTTCTTTTACGGATTGCACGGACAAAGCGGCCAGCGCTGCATACGGGTCGAATTCGTGATTCACCGAGTTCACGTACAGATTGTTGATGTCGAGCAGAATCCCGCACCCGCTGCGGCGCGCGAGTTCCGCCGCAAACTCGAGTTCGGGCAATGTTGAATCGCGATACTGCAAATAACTGGAAACGTTCTCAACCAATATGCTGCGGCCCAAAGCGGTTTGCACCCGGTCGACGCGCTCGATCATCAGGGTCAGGGCCTCGCCGGTATAAGGCAACGGCAGCAGATCGTTGAAATGACGCCGGCCCAAGGCGCCCCAGCACAAATGCTCGGACACCAGTGTTGGGTCGACGCGCTCGACGAGCCGCTGCAGTTTGGCGAGATGCTGCTCGCGTAATCCGTCAGCCGAGCCTAACGACAGTCCCACGCCGTGCAGGCTCAGCGGATACTCGCGCCGCACATGCTCGAGTACATGCATGTCATAGCCGCCGGCGCCGAAATAATTCTCGCTGTGCACTTCCAGCCAGCCGATCGGCGGGCGGCCGTCCAGGAAGGACCGGTAGTGCGCGGCGCGCAAACCTATTCCCGCCAGCGATCGTGTCGGAGATGGTCGGGACATGGGGTTCGAATTGTCGGCGGCGCGCGCAAGGAAATTTCGTCAGCTTATGCTACCAGTTGCATCGCCCTGCGCGCCGCGAAAAAAACGCGCGAATTGAAGCTACAATACAATGGCGTGATGGACTTCCTCTTGTGGATCAAAGTGGTGATACTCGGTGCGGTCGAGGGCTTCACCGAGTTTCTGCCGGTATCGAGCACCGGGCATTTGATCGTCGTCGGCCAGTTATTGGGATTCAACGACGAGAAAGGCAAGATTTTCGAGATCGTGATCCAGACCGGCGCAATGCTCGCCATCGTCTGGGAGTACCGCGTCAAGTTCGCCGGCCTGCTGAGCGGTCTTGCCTCCGACCGTAAAGCGCAGCAGTTCGCAGTGAATCTCGCGATTGCATTTTTGCCTGCGGCAGTACTCGGCCTCCTATTCGGGAAATACATCAAGGCGGCGCTGTTCAAGCCGGTACCGGTCGCCATCGCATTCATCGGCGGCGGCCTGATCATCTTGTGGGCGGAGCGGCGCAAGCACGTGATTACCGTCCAGTCGGTGGATGACATGACATGGACCGACGCACTGAAAGTCGGCTGCGCGCAGGCGTTCGCGCTGATACCCGGGACATCGCGTTCCGGTGCTACCATCATTGGCGGACTTTTATTCGGGTTGTCGCGCCGCGCCGCCACCGAATTTTCGTTTTTCCTCGCGGTACCGACGCTGATCGCGGCGGGCGCGTACGATTTAATTAAGAATCGCGCGTTGTTCGAGGCCGGCGATATCGGCATATTCGCGCTCGGCATGATCGTATCGTTTGTCTGCGCGTTCCTGTGTGTGCGCTGGTTGCTGCGCTACATCGCCACCCACGATTTCACGCCGTTCGCGTGGTACCGCATCGCCTTCGGGCTGGTGGTGCTCGGTACCGGTTATTTCGGCGTGGTGAGCTGGGAGCAGTGAATCATTAATTGAGTGATTCAGTGATTCAGTGATTGGGCGATTGAGTAACTGAATCACTTAATCACTGAATCACCTATCGCGCCTCACCCCTCACCCGGGTCAGCTTTGCGTCCAGGGCAATCCGCGCGCGCGCCACCCGCCGACCGAATTGCGGTGCCCGCCCGCGTCGCGATCGCCTTCGAATCCCTCGAGTATGTTGTAAGCGTCGCGGTAGCCCGCCTGGGTTGCTGCCGCCGCCGTATCGTGCGAGCGTCCGCCGCTGCGGCACAGAAACATCACGACGGCATCGGACGGCACCTGCTGTTTCAGCTGCTCGAGAAACTTCGGATTCGGCTGCATGCCCGGATAGGTTTTCCATTCGATCTCGACGCTGCCGGGAATCCGGCCGACAAACTCGAGTTCGGCGCGGCTGCGCACGTCGACGAGCTTTGCATTCGGCTGTGTTTGCAAAATCGTTTGGGCTTCTGCCGGCAGCAGGGCGCCTTCGTAGGGAAGCCCGCGTTCGCGCGCACGCGCACGTGCGGATTTTAAGATTGCCTCGATCTCGGTCATGGGATGCCCCCAAATATTGATTAAAACCAAAATTTTACCGCATGTAATTTGTGCACAATCCGCACCCATATAGTGCAAATAAACTTGATTTGCACTATATGGGTGCAATTGTACTTCTGATGCCGCCGGATTTGACTTGTGGCACAATGTTTTCCCCCGGTTTTAGGCTTGGCATATTTCGTGCTGAATCGTGCACTCCGGAATCCTCCGTTTTCGATAAACACGCTCAAGTAAGGGAGAACCCAATGGCGGTAGCCGATGTAATGAAGATGGTCAAAGACAACGAAGTCAAGTTTGTCGATTTCAGGTTTACGGACACGCGCGGCAAAGAGCAGCACGTGTCGGTACCCGTCAAGGCGTTCAACGAAGAAAAGTTCACCGACGGCCATGCGTTTGACGGCTCGTCGATTGCCGGCTGGAAAGGCATCGAAGCCTCCGACATGCTGTTGATGCCGGACCCGGATTCGGCGCGCATGGATCCTTTCACCGATGAGCCCGTGCTGAATATCTCGTGCGACGTGGTCGAGCCGTCGGATGGCAAAGGTTACGATCGTGATCCGCGCTCGATCGCCAAGCGCGGCGAGGCGTATCTGAAGTCGACCGGGCTGGGCGACACCGCCTACTTCGGTCCGGAACCCGAATTTTTTATTTTCGACTCCGTAACCTGGAGTGTCGACATGTCGGGTTCATCGGTCAAGATCAAGTCCGAGGAAGCGCCGTGGTCGTCCGGCGAGGAACTCGAAGGCGGCAACATGGGGCACCGTCCCCCCGTCAAGGGCGGCTATTTCCCGGTACCGCCGATCGACACGCTGCAGGACATCCGCAATGCAATGTGCATCGCGCTCGAACAACAGGGCGTTGAAGTCGAAGTGCACCACCACGAAGTGGCGGCGCCGGGCCAGTGCGAAATCGGCACCAAGTTCGAGAAGCTCGTGAAACGCGCCGACTGGAACCAGATTCTCAAGTACACCGTGCAGATGGTCGCTGCATCGTACGGCAAGACCGCAACGTTCATGCCGAAGCCGGTAGTCGGCGACAACGGCTCGGGCATGCACGTGCACCAGTCGATTTGGAAAGGCGGGCAGAACCTGTTCGCGGGCAACGGTTACGCGGGCCTGTCGGAGTTCGCGCTGTTCTATATCGGCGGCATCATCAAGCACGCCAAGGCGCTCAACGCGATCACCAATCCCGGCACTAATTCGTACAAACGCCTGGTGCCCGGCTTCGAAGCCCCGGTCAACCTCGCTTACTCCGCGCGCAACCGCTCCGCGTCATGCCGCATCCCTTATGTCACCAATCCGAAAGCGCGCCGCGTCGAAATACGCTTTCCGGATCCGACCGCGAATCCCTATCTCGCGTTTACCGCGATGATGATGGCGGGTCTCGACGGCGTGCAGAACAAGATTCACCCCGGCGATCCGATCGACAAGAATCTGTACGATCTGCCGCCGTCGCAAGCGAAGAAGGTGCCTAACGTCTGCTCGTCGCTCGACATGGCGCTCGAGCATCTCGACAAGGACCGCGGGTTCCTGACTGCGGGCGGCGTGTTTTCGGACGACATGCTCGATGCGTATATCGCGCTCAAGATGGAAGAAGTCACGCGCTTCCGCATGACGACCCATCCGGTCGAGTTCGACATGTATTACAGCTTGTAAACGAACGAGCAGGTTCACGCTTGATCGCAACAGGGCGGGTTCTCCCGCCCTGTTGCATTTTGCAACTTGGGAATGCCCGCGACGTTGTAAGTTCGTCTTTTCTGACATAGACTTAGCGCGACCGCTTGGATCTTGCGGTGTCAACCGCAAATGGTATCGACCGTTGCAATAGACGGCTACCCGAGGACCGCTATGAGAATGTGTTTATGTTTAGTGCTTGCTTGTGCGGCATCGTTCGCGCACGCGGAAATGTGGAAGTGCATTGAGGCCGACGGCAACACCCGCTACACCAACGTTAGAGGCGACGCCAAGGGGTGCAAGGGACTGAACCTGGAGCCGTTGAATACTGCACAGCCGCCGCCGCGCGCGCCGCAGCAGAAGCCCGCGAATTTCCCGAGCGTCGACAGCGACACACAACGCAGCCGCGATGCCGGGCGCCGGAAAATTCTCGAGCAGGAACTCGCGCAGGAACAGCAAATGCTCGATGCCGCTAAAAAACAGCTCGCGGAACAAAAGGACGTGCGCCTGGGCACGGAAAAAAACTATGCGCGGGTCGAAGAGCGGTTGAAGCCTTACGAAGACAAGGTCAAGCTGCACGAAGGCAACGTCGAGAGCCTGCGGAAAGAACTCTCCAGCGTCAAGTAGCCGCTTGTTGGCGGCCGGGCCGATCGAGCATGTGCAATTGCATTTCACCAGGCGCGGCCCCCCGACGGGATTGCACGCCTGGTCTGATTCTTGCTCCCTCATGGAATGATAGTTAAACAATGGCGGTTGCCGCATTAGCAGGACTTGACCTACTCGCGACGGCGATCGTGATCGTCGATCGCGAACTCGTCGTGCGCCTGGCCAATCCCGCTGCGGAAAATTTATTCGAGTTGAGCAGCAAGAGCTTTGTGGGAAATACGATTACAGAAATTTTCGAAAACGATCGCGTGCTTGCGGCGGCGATCGACTACGCGCGCACGAATAATTGCAGCTATACCGAGCACGACTTGAAGATCGGCGTGCCGGGCCACGCCAAACTGCATTTGAGCTGCACGCTGACGCCGGTCGAGATCGAAAGCTGGGTCGCGGGCTGGCAGGGTTTGCTGCTCGAGTTCCGGCATATCGAGCAGCAGATAAAAATCGCGCGCGAAGAACGCCTGCACGACCAGAGCCAGGCCAACCGCGAGCTGATCCGCAATCTTGCGCACGAAATCAAGAATCCGCTGGGTGGCATCCGCGGTGCGGCCCAACTGCTCGACCATGAACTCGAGCGGCCCGGGCTGCACGAATACACGCAGGTCATCATGAAGGAGGCCGACCGCCTGCAATCGCTGATGGACCGGTTGTTGACGCCGCATCGTTTGCCGCAACCGGCGCCGCTCAACATTCATGAAGTGCTCGAGCGCGTGCGCAGCCTGATACTGGCCGAGCATCCGCGCGGCATCGCAATTCGCCGCGACTACGACACCAGCGTGCCGCTCCTGAAAGGCGACAAGGAGCAGATGATCCAGATCGTGCTCAACATCGCGCGTAACGCGGCGCAGGCGATGAAAGGCGACGGCCGTTTGACCTTCAGGACGCGCATCGCGCGCCAGGTGACGCTGGCGCGCAAACGTTACAAGCACGCGCTGGTGGTGCAAATCAACGATACGGGGCCCGGCATACCCGAAGATATGCGTGAAAAGATTTTTTATCCGCTGGTGTCGGGACGCGAGGGGGGCAGCGGATTGGGCCTGACGCTGGCCCAGACGTTCGTTACCCAGCATGGGGGTACGATCACATTCGATAGTCAGCCGGGCAACACCACGTTCACGTTGCTGCTGCCGATTAATAACAGCGAAAGTGCGAAATCATGAAACCGGTGTGGATTATTGACGACGACCGCTCGATACGCTGGGTGTTCGAGAAGGCGCTTACGCGCGAGAACATCGCATTCAAGACATTTTCATCCGCCGACGAGGCGCTTGGCGCGCTGGGTACTGAAACCCCGCAACTGGTGGTCAGCGATATCCGGATGCCCGGCGAATCGGGTCTCGAACTATTGCAGCAAGCCAAGCAGCGCTACCCGCATATGCCGGTCATCATCATGACCGCGTATTCGGACCTCGAAAGCGCGGTCGCCGCATTTCAGGGCGGCGCATACGAATATCTGCCGAAACCGTTCGATGTCGACCACGCGGTCGAACTCATCCGGCGGGCAATGGAAGAAAGCACGCGTCAGGATGAGGTGATCGAGGTGCCCGGCGCGGAGCCCGAGATTTTGGGTCAGGCGCCCGCGATGCAGGAAGTTTTCCGCGCGATCGGCCGTCTCGCGCAGTCGCACGCCACGGTCCTTATCACGGGCGAGTCCGGCACCGGCAAGGAACTCGTGGCGAGCGCTTTGCATCGCCATAGTCCGCGCGCGGCCAAACCTTTTATCGCGATCAATACGGCCGCGATTCCCAAGGATCTGCTTGAGTCGGAACTGTTCGGTCACGAGCGCGGCGCCTTCACGGGCGCGCAAACCATGCGCCGCGGCCGCTTCGAGCAGGCTGATGGCGGGACGTTGTTTCTCGACGAAATCGGCGATATGCCGGCCGATCTGCAGACGCGGTTGTTGCGTGTATTGTCGGACGGCCAGTTCTATCGCGTCGGCGGGCATCAGCCGATCAAAGCGAATGTACGCGTGATTGCGGCGACCCACCAGGACCTGGAAGTGCGCGTCAAACAGGGCTTGTTTCGCGAAGATCTGTTTCACCGCCTGAACGTGATCAGGCTGCGGCTGCCGCCGTTGCGGGAACGGCGTGAAGACATACCGCTGCTAGCGAAGCATTTTCTCGCCAAGAGCGCGCGCGAACTCGGCGTCGAGCCGAAGCGCCTGTCCGATGCGGCGCTGAAATTCCTGAGCGCACAGGATTTTCCGGGCAACGTGCGCCAGATCGAGAACTTGTGCCACTGGCTGACCGTGATGGCGCCGGGTGTCAACGTCGATGTCAACGATCTGCCATCCGAACTGCGCGTTGAAGCGGGGGCCGCGGCCGGTGAGAACTGGATCACCGCACTTGAGCGCGAAGTGGCGAATTCGTTGAACCGCGGGGAGTCCGGCCTGATGGACGTGCTCGGCCCGCAATTTGAGAAAGCCCTCATCACGCGGGCGCTCGCGCATACCGGCGGGCGGCGCATCGAAGCCTCTCAGCTATTGGGGCTGGGGCGCAATACACTGACGCGCAAAATTCAGGAACTCGGGCTCGACGCCGGCAAGAGTGGCGAAGACTGAATTCCTGCTCGCGGTTCGATGTCACCGCGCACGGCAACCTAACCGGTCGTGAATTCGGCTGTCACCGGCGCGTGATCGGACGGGCGCTCGTTTTTGCGCGGTTCGATGTCGATCGAGCATGCGCGGCACGTCTCGGCGAGGCGGTGGCTCAACAGAATATGGTCGATGCGCAAGCCCATCTTGCGCTTGAACGCATTCATCCGGTAGTCCCACCACGTAAATGATTGCGGCGGCTGCTCGAACAAGCGAAAGCTGTCCTTGAGTCCGATCGCCAGCAGGTCCTGAAACGCCTGGCGTTCGGGCGCGCTGAACAACACCTGGCCTTCCCACGCCTTGGGATCGTGGACGTCGCGCTCGTTGGGCGCGACATTGAAATCTCCGACCACGACCAGCCGGTCGTTCGCGGCGAGTTCCGTGGCCAGCCACTGATTGACGCGGTTGAGCCAGTCGAGCTTGTAGCGATACTTGTCCGATTCGACGCTCTGGCCGTTCGGCACGTACAGACAAACGACGCGTATGCCGTCGACGGTTGCGGCGAGCACGCGTTTCTGCGGATCGTCGAAGCCGGGCACCGAGGCTACCGGAGCGGTCGCCGGCGTCCTGCTCAGTATCGCGACGCCGTTGTAGGTTTTTTGTCCGCTGAACTGTGCCTGGTAACCGGCCGCGCGAATGTCTTCAACCGGAAACTTCGGATCCTCGAGCTTGGTTTCCTGCAGGCACAGCACATCCGGTTGATGCGTCTTCAGCCACTCCAGCACCTGCGGCAGACGGACTTTGAGCGAGTTTACGTTCCAGGTCGCAACCCGCATTATTTGGCCGCGGCGGGCGGCGCCGGCGTTTCCGCCGGCGGTTTAGCGGCGGGCTTGGCGCCGGGGATCGCGCTGGTCGGGTAGCCCGCGGCATCGAGCGCCGAATCCCATTCGGAAGCGAGATAGCCCTGGAGATTTTTTAATTGGCCGACCACCAGAAAAGGCACTTGCGGATTGCCGCCGGTCAATTTTTTGAAATCCTCAAATTCCTGGGGGGATGACGGATTGGACGGGTCCTTCTCGGTGAAGGGCACGCCGCGTTTGTTGAGATGGGCGCGCCCGGCCTTGCACGGGTCGCCGCAGGCGGCGGTTGAATAAAACGTCACCGGAAAGTTCTTGACCGCGAGCTGCACGCTGTAAGGAGCATCGCTGGTCGCCGGTGACTTGCTGGTGTCACCCAGCTTTTTCGGCTCGACTTTCCGGATATTCGGCGGCGGCGGATAAGGGGTGTAGTTGACGACGCCTTTGTCATCGACCCAGCGGTACATTTCCGCGCCGTGGGCGAGCGCGGCGATCGCCATCAAGACTGCAAACGCCCGGAATTTCATGATGCGCTGTCTCCGATTCGAAAATCCCGGCACTTTTATAGCACAACCCCCGTGTTTGGGGGTAGGGACGCAATCATGCGGGGGTTGCAGAACCCGTCATTCCGTTGTGCCGCAACAGCGCGTCCATGCTCGGCGGGCGCCCGCGAAACGCGACGAACGAGTCGAGCGCCGGACGGCTGCCGCCGACGGCGAGGATTTCATCGCGGAAACGCCGGCCGGTTTCGTGATCGAAGACGCCGCGCTCCTCGAAGAGGCTGAAGGCATCCGCCGACAGTACCTCGGCCCACTTGTAGCTGTAATAGCCGGCCGCATAACCGCCCGCAAAAATATGCGAGAAGCTTTGCGCAAATCGGTTGAACGGGGGCGGGATGATGACGGCCACCTGCCGGCGCACGTCGTCGAGCAACGCCTGTGCGGTGGCGTCGCCCTGCGGGTCGAAATCAAAATGCAAATGCAGGTCGAACAGCGAAAACTCGATTTGCCGCACCATTTGCAGGCCGCTCTGGAAATTCTTGGCGGCAAGCATTTTGTCGAACAGCGCGCGCGGCAGCGGGGCTCCAGTGTCCACGTGATGCGTGAGCGGCGCCAGCGCGTCCCATTCCCAGCAGAAATTTTCCATGAACTGGCTCGGCAGCTCGACCGCGTCCCATTCGACGCCGTTGATGCCCGCCACGCCGAGTTCTTCGACGCGCGTGAGCAGGTGGTGCAAGCCGTGGCCGAATTCATGGAAGAGCGTGATGACTTCGTCGTGCGTGAACAATGCAGGGCGCTTTTTACCGTCGACTTCGCCTACGGGCGCCGCGAAATTGCAATTGAGATACGCGACCGGCGTCTGAATGCCGCCGGCGGCGCGTTTGCGCGTGATCGCATCGTCCATCCAGGCGCCGCCGCGTTTCGACGGCCGGGCATAAAGGTCGAGATAAAACTGGCCGACCAGATTTCGCGCACGATCGCGAATGTCGAAGAAACGCACATCCGGGTGCCATTTCGGCGCGTCGGCGGGCTCGATCGCGATGCCGTACAGCGTTTCCACCACGCGGAACATGCCGGGCAGCACGGTGGTCTCGGGAAAGTACTGCTTGACCTCCTGGTCCGAGAACGCGTAACGCGCAATGCGCAGCTTCTCTGACGCGTACGAGATGTCCCACGCCTCGAGGTCCGGGAGTTTGAGCTCGTCGCGCGCGTATTGCTTGAGTTCGGCGAGATCGCGTGCGGCATACGGCTTGGCTTTGGCGGCGAGGTCGCTCAGGAACTGCAATACCTGCTGTGGCGACTCGGCCATCTTGGGTTCGAGCGAATACTCGGCGAAGCTGGCGAAGCCGAGCAATTGCGCGAGTTCGCGCCGCAGGGCGACGATTTCGCCGATCAACGGGGTGTTGTCCCATTCCGGCTTGCCGAATTCGGCGGCACGCGTCGCGTACGCGCGGTACAACGTTTCCCGCAGGCCTCGATCATCGGCGTACTGCATGACCGGTACGAATGATGGCGCGTGCAGCGTGAATTTCCAGCCGGTTTTACCGTCTGCCGTCGCGGCCTCCTGCGCAGCCTCGAGCACGTCCGCAGGGATGCCCGCGAGCGTATCCTTCGATTCGACGTAATGTGCGTAGGCGTTCGTCGCGTCGAGGAGGTTGTCCGAGAACCGCGACGTCAATGCCGACAGCTTCTCGCGCACTTCGGTGAACCGCTGCTTCTTGGCGGCCGGCAGGTCCGCGCCGCCAAGCCGGAAGTCGCGCAATTCATGTTCGATGACAGCGCGTTGCGCGGGCGTGAGGCTTGCCATCACCGGTGATGATTCGAGTTGCTTGAACCGCCCGAACAGGCGCTGGTTCTGGCCGTACTCGGTGTAAAACTGCGTCACCTTGGGCAGGTTCGCGTTGTAGACCTCGCGCAGTTCGGGACTGTTCATCACGGCGTTCATATGCCCGACCTGCCCCCACGCGCGATTGAGTTTTTCGGTCGCATCGTAGAGCGGCGCAACGAAATTGTTCCAGTCCGGCGCGGCGGTGGCGGCAACGAGGCGCTCGATCACACCGCGGTTGGCGGCGAGCAATTCGTCCACTGCGGGCGTGACGTATTCGGGTTTGAACGCGTCGAAGCGCGGCAGACCGGAAAAATCGAGGAGGGGATTCATAGGGCGGGATTCAACTTTCAAAATTTCGGAATTCAGGAAGTCCGTGCCCGATTGGACGCCGGATCATGGCCAAGGTTCAGCCGCGGAGCATCAGGTCGATTCGTAGACTACCTGGCCCTCGACCAGCGTGTAGCTTACCTTGCCCTTGATTTCGACGCCGGTATACGGCGTGTTCTTGCCCTGGCTTTTGAGCGCCGCGGGTTCGACTTTCCAGTAACGCGCGGGGTCGAATACGCACAGGTCGGCGCCCACGCCCGGTTTTAATACGCCTGCATTCACCCCGAGCACGCGCGCCGGCTCGCTCGTAATGCGCGCGAGTCCCTGCGCGAGCGGCAGCCGCGTTTCCTCTATCCATTTCAAAGTCAGCGGCAGCAAGAGCTCGACACCGGTCGCGCCGGTCTCGGCTTCGCCGAACGGCAATTGCTTGGCGTCTTCGTCGACCGGGGTGTGATCGGAGCACAACGCATCGACCGTGCCGTCGCCAAGCGCCGCGCGCAACGCATCGCGGTCGCGCTGGCTGCGCAGCGGAGGCGTCAGGTTGCAATTCGGATCGAAGTAACCGATGTCCATTTCCGACAGGTGGGCGTGGTGAATGGCGATATCGCAGCTTACCTTGAGCCCGCGCGCTTTGGCCTGGCGCACCATGTCCGCGCCTTCGGCGCTCGACATCCGGCACAGGTGGATGCGCGCGCCGGTTTCGCGCGCGAGCAGCAGGATCGTCGACAGCGCTATGGTTTCCGCGCACACCGGAATTGCGGCGAGCCCCAAGCGGGTGGCGACCTGCCCGTCGTGCGCGACGCCGCCGCGCGCCAGCCCCGCGTCCTGCGGCCGCAGCCACACCGGAAAGTCGAAGGTCGCCGCGTACTGCAGCGCGCGCAACAGTAATTGCGTGTCGGTCAGCGGCGCGTCCGCGTGCGAGAACGCCACGCAGCCCGCGTCGGTCAGCTCGGCCATCTCCGTCAGATGCGTGCCTTTCAAACCGACGGTCAGCGCGCCTATCGGGTAGACGTGCGCCTGATTCAGATTGCGCGCGCGGAACTTGAGCATCTCGACCAACCCCGGCTCGTCGAGCGGCGGATCGGTGTCGGGCGGGCAAGCCAGGCTCGTCACTCCGCCTGCGGCGGCGGCCTGCATTTCCGATTCGAGTGTGGCCATGTATTCGAAGCCGGGCTCGCGCAGGCGCACGGCGAGATCGACGAGTCCCGGACACACGATAAGTCCGCTCGCATCGATCGTGCGGTTGGCGGTGTAACCGGTAGGCGCGCTGCCCAACGCCACGATCTTGCCCGCCGCGATGTATACGTCTTGTTTCGCGTCGGTGCCGCTCGCGGGGTCGATCAGGCGGCCGTTCTTGATGTGTATTTTCATAATGCCTGGCAATGGGTAATGGGTAATGGGTAATGGGAGGAGCCTAAAAACCCGTTACCGTTCGCTTGGGGTTTACTCATCGCTCATCACTCATCACGATTTCAATTTCCCGCCAGTATGCTCATCACCGCCATGCGGATCGCAATGCCGAACGTCACCTGCGGCAGGATCACGGACTGGCTGCCGTCGGCGACGTTGGAATCGATTTCCACACCGCGGTTCATCGGTCCCGGATGGAGCACGATCGCATCCGGTTTTGCCAGCGCGAGCTTTTCCGCCGTGAGGCCGTAGAATTTGAAGAACTCCTGCGGCGAGGGCAGGAACGAACCCTGCATGCGCTCGTTCTGCAGACGCAGCATCATCACGACGTCGACGTCTTTCAGTCCTTTTGCCATGTCGTGATAAACGTGCACGCCGAGACTGTCGACGTTCGTCGGCAAGAGCGTTTTGGGTCCGATCACGCGCAGTTCCGGCACGCCGAGGGTGGTCAGCGCGTGGATTTGCGAGCGCGCCACGCGCGAGTGCAGGATGTCGCCGACGATCGCGACCTTCAACTTGCTGAAGTCCCGCTTGTAGTGGCGGATCGTGAACATGTCCAGGAGCCCCTGCGTCGGATGCGCGTGGCGGCCGTCGCCGGCATTGACGACATGGATGTCTTCGCTCACGTGACGCGCGATCAGGTGCGGTGCGCCGCTCTGGCTGTGGCGCACGATGAACATGTCGGCCTGCATGGCGGCGAGGTTCGCCACGGTGTCGAGCACCGACTCGCCCTTGGTCTGGGACGACACGTTGATCGCCAGATTGATCACGTCCGCCGACAGCCGCTTGGCCGCGATTTCGAAAGTCGTGCGCGTGCGCGTCGACGGCTCGAAAAAGAGGTTGAAAATCGCCTTGCCGCGCAGGAGCGGCACTTTCTTCACTTCGCGCCGGGTCACGCCGACAAACGACTCTGCGGTGTCGAGTATCTGCCGCAGAATTTCGCCGGGCAGCCCCTCGATCGACAGCAGGTGATGCAGTTCGCCGTTCTTGTTGAGCTGGGGGTTATTGGTGAGAAACATCCGGTGCCGTTGCCTTATGGTCAGTCGGTGCTCAATGCGAGGCTCAAGCGGCCCTGCGCATCGCGCTTCAATTCGACGCTCTGGCCGACCTCGACCGTCGCGCCGACGAATTGCGCGGCGATCGGCAGTTCGCGCCCGCCACGGTCGAGGAGCGACGCCAGCCGAATGCGCGCCGGCCGGCCGTAATCGAAGAGTTCATTCATTGCCGCGCGGATGGTGCGACCCGTGTACAGCACGTCGTCGACCAAGATGAGATCGCGGCCTTCGACTTCGAACGGAATGTCCGACGGCGCCACTTTGCGCTTGAGCCCCTTGTGCTGAAAGTCATCGCGATAGAACGAGACGTCGAGCGTGCCGAACGGCACTTCGAGTTTAAGCGCTGAGTGCAGCCGTTCGGCGAGCCATGCGCCGCCGGTGACGATGCCGATCAGGCCGGTGTCGGGCGCGACGTGCGGGCGCATTTGCGCAATCAGCGCGCTCAGCAGTTGCTCGGCGTCGGGCAGCGGTTTGGCGCTCATTGCTGCGCCTGCGCCATGTGCACGCGGCGCGCACGTTCGTCGAGATAAGCCTGCAGTATGTGCAGTGCCGCGACCTGATCGATCACGGGCTTGCGCTTGTGACCGGCGACACCGGCTTCGGCGAGACTCGAATCGGCGGCGGCGGAACTCAACCGTTCATCGACCAGTTCGACAGGCAGGCCGAAGCGGCCGTTAAGTTCGCGCGCGAATTTGCGCGCCAGCCGCGATATTTCGTGCTCGGTGCCGTCGAGATGGGCGGGCAATCCCACCACCAGCAGCGCGGGCCGCCACTCGCGTAAGAGTTCGCCGATCGCGGCGTAGCGTGTTTTTTTATCCTCGGCGGTGATCGTAGTCAGCGGATGCGCGATCCCGATCGATGTATCGCCGACGGCGCCGCCGATGCGCTGCTCGCCGAAATCGAACGCGAGTACCGTGGTGCCGTGCATGGCCTGCTGTTGCGCGCGGAGCGCCTCCGCCTGTTGCGCCGGCGGTGGCGGTTCACGCATGGCCCGATTGCTCCGACAGGGTTGCGTAATCGACACCCAGCATTTCCATCGCGCGCGGCAAGCGCTGCGCCGGCGGCAATTCGAAGATCACATCATCGCGTGCTTCAACGGTAAGCCATGCGTTTTGCGCAAGCTCGTGCTCGAGTTGTCCCGGCGCCCAACCCGCGTAGCCGAGCGTGACCAGCATCTGGCGCGGGCCCTCGCCGCGCGCGACGGCCTGCAGGATGTCTTTCGACGTCGTGAGCCCGATTTCGGAACTGATCGAAAGCGTCGACTGCCAGTTGCCGAGCGGGCCGTGCAGCACGAAGCCGCGGTCGGTCTGCACGGGGCCGCCGTAATGCACGGAAATGAGCTCGCAGCGCGCCGAGGTGGCGGGAATGCTGACCTGGTCGAGCAGTTTGGCGAGCGTCATGTCGATCGGACGGTTGATCACCAGACCCAACGCGCCCTGCTCGTTATGCTCGCAAATATAGGTGAGGGTCCTGGAAAAATGCGGATCTGCCATGGCGGGCATGGCGATCAGGAAGTGGTGCGTGAGATTCACCGATTGCATTTTGGGGTGTCTAGTGCCGCCTGCCTCGTGCCGGACAATCAGACCGGCGCTATTGTAAACGCGCGGGCGTCCGTTCACAATCGTTTCCTCCGGCTGGCCAAGCGCCGGGCGCCTCGCGGAACCAGCAAAGCAGTGATCTACGATATCTCGGTGGTGTGGTTCAGGCGCGATTTGCGCTGTTTCGATCATGCCGCGCTCCACGCCGCGCTGACGAGCAGTCGGCGCGTTTACTGCGCGTTCGTGTTCGATCGCGAAATTCTCGATGGCCTGCCCCGCCGCGACGACCGGCGCGTCGAATTCATCTGGCGCAGCGTGCGCGAATTGCAGCAGGAGCTGACGCGGCGCGGCGGCGGGCTCACGGTTCTGCACGGTCGCGCGCGCGAGGAAATCCCGGCGCTCGCGGCACGGCTCAAGGCCGGCGCCGTGTTCGCCAATCACGATTACGAACCGGCGGCGGTCGATCGCGATCAGGCGGTGAGTGAGGCGCTGGCACGTATGCGCACTGCGTTTGTCACCTGCAAGGACCAGGTGATATTCGAAAAGGACGAAATCCTGACCCAGGATGGCCGGCCGTTCAGCGTGTTCACGTCCTACAAGAACGCATGGCTCAAACGACTGGACGGTTACTTCACGCAGGCCTATCCGGTTGAAAAATATTTCGACCGGCTGGCGCCAACGCCGGACGCGACCATGCCGACGCTCGCGGATATCGGGTTCGCGCCGACGAACCTGCTCGCATTGAAGATCGCGCCCGGCATGGCGGGCGCCGCCAAACTATTTACGGGTTTCAAGAAGCGCATGGCCCAATACCACGAGCGGCGGGACTTCCCCTCGGCGCGCGGGCCGTCGTATTTGTCGGTGCATTTGCGGTTTGGCACGATTTCGATCCGCGCGCTTGTGCGCGCGGCGTGGCAGGCCGCCAATCGCGGCTCGGCGGTGTGGTTGTCCGAACTCATCTGGCGTGATTTCTATTTCATGATCCTGCATCATCACCCGCGCGTGGTCGCGCATGCGTTCCGCGCCGAGTGCGACGCAATCAGGTTCGCGAACGATCCCGATCTCTTTCGCGCATGGTGCGAGGGGCGCACCGGTTACCCGCTCGTCGACGCGGCGATGCGCCAGTTGAACATCACGGGATACATGCATAACCGATTGCGCATGGTGGCCGCCTCGTTCCTGGTCAAGGATCTGCACGTCGACTGGCGCCAGGGTGCGCAATATTTTGCGGAACGGTTGAATGATTTCGACCTGGCGGCCAACAACGGTGGATGGCAATGGGCCGCGTCGACCGGCTGCGACGCGCAGCCCTATTTCCGGATTTTCAATCCGGTGACGCAATCGCAGAAATTCGATGCCCGGGGAAAATTTATCCGCAAATACCTGCCGGAACTAAGCGGCTGCGACGACAAATTCATTCACGTGCCGTGGCTGATGAGTGCGGCCCAGCAAGCCAAGTCGGGCGTCATTATCGGCCGCGATTACCCGGCGCCGGTGGTTGACCATGCGGCCGCGCGCGCGGTTACGCTCGAACTCTATCAACGGGCCCGGTCGCCGTGAGCGGCGCGCGTTACTTGCGCCAGAATGCGGGCGTGAAGAGAATCAACAGGCTGAAAATTTCGACGCGGCCGAGGAACATCGCGAGCGTGCACACCCAAGTCTGAAAATCGGTCAGCGCGGAAAAAGTTTGCCCCGGTCCCACGACATTGAGTCCGGGGCCCGCATTGTTGATGCAGGCGATGACGGCGCTCAATGACGAAATGAAGTCGAGCCCGCTCGCCATCAGCGCGAACGTCATGGTCACGACGCTGATGAAGTAGACGAAAATGAAACCGAGCACCGCGAGCACGACCTTGTTAGGAATGACGGCGCCGCCGATCTTCATCGGGTTTACGATGTTCGGGTGGATCAGAAACAGGATTTCGCGTCCGGCCTGGCGCGCGATGATCAGGGTGCGGATCATCTTGATGCCGCCGCCGGTCGAGCCGGAACTCACCGCGAGGCAGCTCAGAAACATCATCCACATTGGCGCGAATATCGGCCACCGGCCGTAATCCGTGCTCACCAGCCCGCAATCCGTCGCGATCGAGACGAGGTTGAAACCGACATGCCTGAGCGCGGTCCAGAAACTGCCGTACGTGCCCGCGTGCCAGATAAATAATGCCACGCCCGCGCAACTGCCGAGTACCAGAATCAGCATGCCGCGCGCTTCGCTGTCGCGCCGGTAGGGCGCCAGGGTCCGATCGCGCCACGCCAGGAAGTGGGTGGCGAAATTCATGGCGGCGAGCAGCATGAATACAATCAGCACGGCCTCGATCGCGACCGAGTCGAAATAGCCGATGCTCGCGTCGTGAGTGGAAAATCCGCCCAGCGCCATGGCCGAGAAGGCATGACAAATCGCGTCGAACCAGTTCATGCCGGCCAATTTCAGGGCCAGCATGCAGGCAAGCGTGATGCCGAAGTACACCAGCCACAGGTTCTTCGCGGTTTCCGTGATGCGCGGCGTCAGCTTGGCGTCTTTCATCGGCCCCGGCGTTTCCGCTTTGTAGACCTGCATGCCGCCGACACCCAGCAGCGGCAGGATCGCGACCGCCAGCACGATGATGCCCATGCCGCCGATCCAGCTCAAAAGGTGGCGCCACAAATTGATCGCATGCGGCATCGCGTCGAGTCCGGTGAGCACGGTCGCGCCGCTGGTGGTGAGTCCCGACATCGTTTCGAAATAGGCGTCGGTGAACGAGAGTCCGGGCAGGCTGATCAAGAGGGGCAGGGTGCCGAACGCCGCGCCGCCGGCCCACGCGAGCGAGACGAGCAGGAACCCGTCGCGCGGGCGCAATTCGGCCGCGAAGCCGCGAGTCGCCAGCCAAGTGACGCACCCGAGCGCAAAATTGACCACGAGCGAGACGGCAAAGGCGGTGGCCGTGCCATCGCCGTAAATCAGCGAGGCGGCAATCGGCAGCAGATAGGTGCCGCTCATCATCATCGCCATCAACCCGAGCACCTGCGCGACCGCGAGCAACTGGCGCATTAGATGAACCTGCTCATTGCTTAGACGAACCCGATGTTGACCTGAAACAGCTTTTCGACTTTTGGCACCATGTGCTTGTTGACGACGAATACGATGACGTGATCGTCGGACTCGATGACCACATCATGGTGCGCGATGATCACCCGCACGTCGTTTGTCGCAGTGGCGGCGCCGCCTTCGGCGGGTGCGGCGCGGCGCACGAGTGCGCCGATATTCGTGCCCTTGGGCAGGTTGATTTCCTCGATGCGGCGGCCGACGACATGCGACGAAGCGTAATCGCCGTGCGCGATCAGCTCAAGCGCTTCGGCCGCGCCGCGGCGCAGCGAATGCACCGCGACGCAATCGCCGCGGCGCACGCGCGCGAGCAGCGTGCCGATGGTAGCCTGGGCCGGGGAGATCGCGATGTCGATCTGCCCCGCCTGCAGCAGATTGACGTAAGAGCCGCGATTGATCAGCGCCACGACCTTGCGCGCGCCCATGCGTTTCGCGAGCAGCGACGACATGATGTTGTTTTCATCGTCGTTGGTGACCGCGCAGAACATGTCGACTTCGTGGATGTTTTCCTCTTCGAGGAGTTCCTCGTTGGTGACGTCCCCCGCCAGCACCAGCGCGCGGTCGAGGTCGGCGGCCAGCCGCTCCGCGTTGGCCTTATTATGCTCGATGACTTTGACCTGGTAATTCGCTTCGAGCGCATGGGCCAGGCGGCGGCCGATATTGCCGCCGCCGCCGATCATGACGCGTTTGACGGGTTTATCCATCCGCCGCAGTTCGCGCATGACGCTGCGGATGTTCTCGGTCGCCGCAATAAAGAAGACCTCGTCGCCGGGCTCGATCACCGTCTGGCCCTCGGGAATGATCGGGGCGTCCTGGCGGAAAATCGCCGCGACGCGCGTGTCGACATTCGGCATGTGGCGCCGGATTTCCTGCAATTGATGCCCCACCAGCGGGCCGCCGTGAAATGCGCGCACCGCCACGAGGCTGACCTTGCCGTCGGCGAATTCGAGCACTTGCAGCGATTCCGGGAACTCCACGAGCTTGACGATATAGTCGGTGATGATCTGTTCGGGGCAGATCGCATGGTCGACCGCGAAGCCGTCGGCCCCGAAGATTTCCGGGTGCGACAAATAATCGGTGGCGCGGATGCGCGCGACGCGCGTCGGCGTGTTGAACAGCTTGGCCGCCAGCTTGCACGCCACCAGATTGGTTTCGTCGCTGCGAGTCACGGCGAAAATGAGATCGGCGTCGGCCGCGCCGGCTTCGGTCAGTGTCACCGGATGCGCGGCGTTGCCGGCGACGGTGCGCAGGTCGAGCCGGTCCTGCAAGAGTTTCAGGCGCGCCGGATCGGTATCGACCACGGTGATGTCGTTCGCCTCCGAGCACAGTGCTTCCGCGACGGAACTTCCGACCTGGCCCGCGCCGAGAATAATGATTTTCAATTAAGAGTGCCTAACCTAATGAAACACGTGTGCGTTGCAGCCAGAATTGGTGATGGCAAGGCGCCC
>CAZEAX010000018.1:0-22123 GCA_964510405.1 uncultured Streptomyces sp.
GTTCGGTTGTTGCGCGAGCGATTCCGCAAAACGGTTGATGGAATCGATCGCCGCCCGGTAATCGCCGCGGAACGGCCGCACTTCGCCTTCGATGAGTGCGCTTTCCTTGCGCTTGCCGGATGCTTGCGCGACCGGCGGTGGCGCGAAGACCGGCGCCGAAGACGGGGTGGAATTCGCGTCGCGTCCCGCGGGGAATTCCGCGCTGTCGTATTTCCAGTCTAAGGATCTCATTACGATTGCGGGATTCGAATCAAGCGCCTGGCTGATGAGATCCATCATGATTTCCGGCGTGCGCGTGGTCGCGCCGATCTTCTGCGAAACTTCGACCGCGCGGCGCAGGTTTTCCGCAGTGGTGGGCGCGGCCGGAAATTGGCGGGTCGCTTCTTGATATTTCGCCTGCAGATCCTGGGTCTGTCGCCGCGCGCTTTGCGTGTCTATGCGGGCATCGAATATCTGGTAGAGCGTGATCGAACACCAGATCGCGATCGCGAACGCGGTCACAGCGCTGAGCGCATAAATGCCGCGGCGAATCTGATGCTGACGGTAACCGAGCGTTACGTTGGCGGGGGCGAGATTGTTGTCGGGTGCGCGCAATCCCAACAAATGCAGATAAAGCGCATCGCTCGACGACTCCATTACGGGGCCCGTGATTCCCAAGCTCGAAATGATTTCCTGCCGGCCGAGACGACGGCATTCGAGGTTCGGGTTGTCGCGCGCGATTGCGTTTTCGAGTCCGGTAAGCGTGTCGTTGCGGTCGACGATCAGGACCGAGAGGTGTTCGTCGAGCGTCATGACGCGCAGCGCATGCAGGTACAGACGCGTATTCGATATCTCTTCGGCGTAATTCTTGATCGCCTCGCTGGCATTGCCGTCGATGCGTGCCAACCGGCTGATACGCAACTGCTGCTCGCGGAAAAAGCTCAGCCGCAAGCCGGCGCCGTGGATCGACACCACCAGCAGGTTGGTTTGCTTGAGGCCCAGCTTTTCGACCAGCATGGCGCTGACCGTCGGCAGCAGATAGATGCCTCCAACCGGCAACTCGCGCTCAGTGACGGCCTGCAGCCACGTGGTGATCAATTCAGGATTGGTCAGCGCGCAAAACAG
Organism: uncultured Streptomyces sp.; assembly: GCA_964510405.1. GTDB lineage: Bacteria > Pseudomonadota > Gammaproteobacteria > Burkholderiales > SG8-41 > PALSA-1004. The sequence goes on from CAZEAX010000018.1 coordinate 1,105, forward strand.
GTAGCGGTCGTCGCGTCGTTTGCCGGGGTCGCGCCCCTGCATGCGCGCACTGCAAAATTGGGTGTTGCGATAGTGTTGCTTGAGCTTGCGCGCGATCATCTCGCTGCGGTCGCTGCCGAAGCTGTGCGGCAGGGATTCGAAACGATAGTCTTCCTCGACCGCGTCAACCATCATGTGAGCGGGGAGATTCGGACCTTGCGCAAGATGGTCTTTGAAGGCCGCGAGACCCGCTTCGCTGTTTTCGAACACGGCGCACGGACCCAAGCGGCCCCCGTGCCAGCGCGCTGCGCTAACCTGGAGGGCCGACACGGAAATGAGCAGTTTATCCGCCATGGCGTGGTTGGTTTTGCCTTTGCGATTAGACGGTTAGAACTTTATCTTGCCCAGAATATCATAAACGGGTCCCAGTACCGACCACATGACAAAAACCATGATGCCACCCAGAAAGACGGTCAGCACGGGACCGATCATCGACATGCCTTTGTCGACCGATTCCTTGACGTCGCGATTGTAAAAATACGTCACGTTGAGCAACGCCGTGTCGAGTGCGCCGGTGGCTTCGCCCACCCGCAACATGCGTATCACCAGCGGCGGAAATATGCCCAGATTCTGGAACGTTTCTGTCAGGCTGTCGCCTGCCGTGATCTGTGCGCCGGCGCGCATCAACCCGTCGGCAATAACGCGATTGTCCACGATGTCCTCTGACGTTTTGATCGCGTCCAGGATCGTAATGCCCGACTGGTACATCAGCGCAAAGAAGTTGGTGAAACGCGCCATGATGATCTTCTGCATGATGGGGCCGATCACCGGCAGATGCAGCTTGGTGTAATCCCACAGGTAATGCGCCTTGGGACTCTGCTTGACCATGACCACGAGTGTCGTGATTATCACGATCGGAACACCGAATATGAACGGCCAGTAATCGAGCACTGCACTGGAGAGAAAAATCAGCATGCGGGTTTGCGGCGGCAAGGCGATGCCCATCGCCTTCAGAAGCTGCGTGACCTGGGGCACCAGAAAAATCAGCATGAAAAGCATGACCGCAATTACGACGACCAGCACGAACGCCGGATACATGAGCAGGCGCTTGGTTTGCGCCGCGAGTTCGTCCTGCCATTTGAGCGTCGTGCCGAGGCTCGCGAACACTTCGGTGAGTCGTCCGGCCTGCTCGCCGGCGCGGATAAGGCTCACGAATACGTTATCGAAAACGTAAGCATGCTGCGACATCGCCTGCGACAGGATGCGGCCGCCTTCCATATCTTCGATGAGCGTCGCCAACACCTCGCGGAAACGCGGATTTTCGATTGAATCGCGCAGGTCGCGCACGCCTTCCAGGAGCGGAATGCCGGAACGCGTGATCTGTTCCATGTCGAAGCAGAACGTGATCAGGTCGCGGCGCGTAATATTGCCGCCGCCGCCGAAGCCGCCGGCGCTTTTTTCGATTTCGCGAAACGTGATGAGGTCGAGGCCCATGCGGCGCAGCCGCAGTTCGAGATCGACCTCGTTTACGGCATCGAGTCCGCCGCGTGCCGGGCGGCCCGTTTTGTCGACGGCCTTGTATTGAAAGGAAGGCACGCGTCAATTAAACCGGCCGGTCAAGTCGACCGAGCGCGAGATTTCGGCGATGCTGCTGGTGCCGTTCAACACGAGCGCGACGCCTTCTTCGGCCAGCGGGCGAAAATTCTTGGCCAGCGCCGCCGCGCGCAGTTCTTTCGCGGTCGCGCGCCGTGCGACGAGTTCGTCCAGATCGCCATCCATTACCAAGAGTTCCATCACGGAGCTGCGGCCTTTGTAGCCCTTGTTGCCGCATTTTATGCAGCCCGTCGGGCGGTAGATGTGGGCGACTTCCGCCGCCGCCGCGCCCAATATCTTCCGCTCTTCGATCGTCGGCGCGTAGGCTTCCTTGCAATGCATGCACAGCACGCGCACGAGTCGCTGCGCGATTACGCCGATTATGTTGCCGGCCATGATGTCGGGTTGAATTCCGATATCGAGCAGCCGCGGGAACGCACCGAGGGCTGAATTGGAATGCAGGGTCGAAAAAACCTGGTGGCCGGTCATGGCGGCGCGAAACGCCATCTCGGCGGTATCGCGATCGCGAATTTCGCCGACCAGGATGATGTCCGGGTCCTGGCGCATCATCGAGCGGATGCCGTTGGCAAAATCCATCTTTACCGCTTCGTTGACCGAGGTCTGACGCATCAATGTCAACGGGTACTCGACGGGGTCTTCGAGGGTCATGATGTTGACGGTTTCGTCATTGACCTGCGACAACAGCGAGTAAAGCGTCGTTGTCTTGCCGCTGCCGGTCGGGCCGGTCACCACCAGTATTCCTTCGGGGCGCGCGAGCATCAGGCTCAACCGCGTAAGCGTCGCGGCGGGAAGATTCATTTTGTCGAGACTGATGATCGACTTTTCGCGGTCGAGAATCCGCAGCACGATGTTCTCGCCGTGTACGGTGGGATGCGTCGACACGCGAAAGTCGATCGGCCGGCCGTTCAGCGTCAGCGACAGCCGGCCGTCCTGCGGTGCGCGCGTTTCGGCGATGTTCATTTCGCTGATAACCTTGATGCGGACGGTGATGCCGGGCATATATGTTTTATGCAGGCTGCGCACGGTCTCCAGCACGCCGTCGATGCGGTAGCGTATGCGCAAAAACGCGTATTCGGGCTCGAAGTGGATGTCGGAGGCGCCGCGTTTGACCGCGTCGACCAGCAAGGCATTGACCAGGCGCACCATCGGCTGGGTGTATTCGTCGCCGCCGGCGCCCAAGCTTTGATAATCGATTTCGCCAGTCTCGATTTCCTGCAGGATTCCGTCGACTGAGAGTTCGTGCCCGTAGAACTGGTCGATGTAATCCTCGAGCTGCGCTTCGCCGGCGAGTTGAGTCTTGATTTCGACCGTCGGGCCGAGCGTTGCGCGCAGCTGGTCGAGCGCGACGACATTGAAGATTTCAGTCGTCGCGATGCTGAGTTGGCGCTCGTCCGCGTCATACGCGATCGGCAGCAGCCGATGGCGGCGCGCAAAATCCTGGGGTACGAGCTTCAGCGCCTCGGGGTCGGCGACGACCTGCGCGAGATCGATCGACTCCTGGCCGACGGTCCGCGCCATGATGTCGCGAATCGCCGCCTCGGTTATGAAGCCGAGCCGGACGAGCTGGCGGCCGATCGGAATGTTGTTTTGCTTTTGCTCGGCGAGCGCAATGCCAAGCTGGTCGGGCGTGATCAGGCCCTGCTGCACCAACAGTTCGCCTAGACGGAGTTTTTTGCGTTGTTCAGCCATCGGGATCTAATTTAATACAGACCGTGAATTGCACCGCATCGCGCTCCATTCCGCCTGCTCTTGTAAAACCGGAGTGCCGTAGAGTCGTTATTGCACGACTTTTTCGAGTTTGGTGACGCGCTCCTGGGCGGCGGCGGAACTGAAATTGGCGTGGCCCTTCGCCGCGGCGAGCAATACGGCCCGCCGGTAAAAGTCGAGTGCCGATTTGGACTGGCCGATATGCTCGAGCGCGATCGCCAGATTATAGGCGTAATCGGGATTGTCGGGCTGCAGGTGGTGCGCCTGAAAAAAAGCCTGCTGGGCGTCCGGCCAGCGCTGTTGATCGACATAGGTGTTGCCGAGCGTGAAATACAGGAAAGCCGACGACGGGTCGCGCGCGATCAGCTGTTTGACGCGCGTTTCAGCCGATTGCGGATCAGCGGCTCCGACCATGCCGATCAACCCGGCTTGGGCGAGACTGTTGCGCGGATCGAGTTCAATGACTTTGATGTAGTTCTTGGTGGATGCGTCGCGATCGCCCTGCTGCGTGGCGATCGCCGCCAGACCGAGCAATGCTTCAACGTTGCGGGTATCGCTTTTCAGCACTTGGTTATAAAGTCGCTGAGATGCTTCCAGATTGCCGGCGACCAGGGCGTTGTACGCTTCCGATAACACGGGATTAACGGTCGGCGCCGCGGTCCCGGTTGTAACCTTGATCGTGTCGCGCGGTGTCGATGGAGCGGTCGCGGCGGGCGCCGCCGCCGGGGCCGGTAGCGTCGGGTTGGCCGTCGCGGCTGCGGAAGCCGCTGCCGGGGCAGTCGCCGGAGCCTTTTCCTTGTTTGCGACGGGATCCGTCGGCGGCGACAGCGAAGTCAGCGGCAGCGGCGTCGCCGGTGTTGTCACACCGGGTGCAGAGTTGGCGCTGCCTGCCGCCTGTGGCGCGGGTGCGGGGGCTGGCGCCGGGGCTTGCACGATCGGCGCAGGCCTCGGTGGCTGCGAAGCGAACATGCCGGGGTTCATTTGCACGTAAACATAACCACCAAAACCGACTAAAAACAGCACCGCAAGCGTACCGAACACCATGAGCGGACGATCGCGGAGATATGCAAAAACATTGCCGCTGGGCTCGCGTTGGCCGGCGGCGCGGATGATTGCGGCCGCTTTTGCAGAATCGTTCGCGGTCGCCGGAGCATTCGAGGGCGCCGCGGTCTTCTCGCGTCGCGTTGGTGCCGGTGCGCGTTGAGCCGCGGGTTCCGCCGGTTGAGCGGCGATGGGTTCCAGCGTGAGTTCGGAATTGTCCTTGGCGCCCGCACTCGATGACGGATGCGCGGGTGCCGTGGGCTCCCCGCTGGCGTCGCCCCGGTCTTTGGCGGCCTTTTCCAAGGCCTTCATCAACAGGCTCATCTGCGTGCGCCCACCGTTTCGCCAGGTTGGGTTTCGGTGGGGGTCTGCGTTTGCTGTGGCAGGAACTTCTTGAAAAACTTCAATTCGTCGCTTTCGAGCGACGGGGTGGTGATGACGGTCGAGCGCAGGAAGATCACGAGCTCCGATTTGCGGATCTGGTCGTCGCGCGCGCCGAAAAATTCACTCAAAAACCCGGTGTTCGCGGAATTACCGGCGCCGGGTATCGAATTGCGATTGTACTGAGCGGTGTCCTGCATGAGCCCGCCAAGCACCGCGGTTTGTCCGCTGACGAGTTGCAACACCGATTCCATTTCGCGGGTCTGGACTTGCGGTACCGGGTTGGTCAGGCATTTGCCGGCATTCGCGGCGGCAATCGCGGCGCTACACAGGGCCGGGTTCGGATCGTTGGCGAAGCCGTTGACGCGCGTGATGGTCGGCCGGATGGTGAGTGTGACCTGACCGTTTTCGTTTATCTGCGGCGTCATGCTCATCACCATGCCGACCGGCACGGTCTGCGCAGTGGTGTTGAAAGTCGTGTTGGTGCCGACGTTGGCGGCGGTTGTGGTCGTCGCCTCGATGTTGAAATAGACAATATTGTCGACGACCTTCAGCAACGCGGTCTGGTTATTGATCGCCATCAGCTTGGGACTCGACAGTACTCGAGTGTTGCCGAATTGGTTGAGCAGGTTGACGCTGGCCGCGATATTGCCGATGGTCGACGTCGGGTTGGTATACCCGATCGCCAGGCTGCCGGCGGTAAATGCATTGGGAATTCCCGAAGTCAGCGATTGATTGAACGTGATGCCACCGGTGATTGCGAGGCGGCTCCAGTCTATGCCGGCCTGGTAGTTGTCGGACAAAGTGACTTCGGCGATGGTGGCCTCGATCAACACTTGGCGCTGCGACATTTGCGTGATGCTGTCGATGTGCTGTTGTATCAACGCGTGCTGTTTCTCCGTCGCCAGCACGCTGACGGTTCCGGAAACCGGGTTGACGACTATTTCATCGCGCACGTCGCCGGCCACCGGCAGTGCCGCCGCTTGCCCGCCGAAAACGCTATTGAAGAGTTGCGGGGCGGCTTGTCCCGCGCGGGCGACCGCTTCCGCCTGTTGCAATCGTTCTTCGCGCGCCGCGCGCTGCGATTCGGCGCGTTCGGCCCGTTGTTCGGACGTGAGAGACTGGCTGCGCGTGGATACCAGAATGGCGCGAATATTGTCCCGCAGCGCCTCCCAAAAATTATTGTTGCTGGTCGTCTTTACCAGCGTACTGGAGGCGTTGGTGCCGCCGCCCGCAGTGCCGCCGCTAGGCGTTGCGCCGCCGGACGTGCCGCCGCTCGAGGAACCCGACTGAATCTGTCCTGAGACCCCAATGGTGGATGTCGTCTCGCGCGTCATGTTGACGTAGTTGACCCGGTACGTCTTCATATATGCCGTGTCCGGCGAAACAATAATGCTGTTGGCTTCGATGCGATACCGTAAATTGACTTGCTTGCTGACGCGGTCGAGGATCGCCGGCAGAGTCTCGTTGATCGCATTCAGGCTGACAAGACCCGTGAGCCCCGGGTGTATATCGATGTTCTGCTTGGTGTCGCGCGCAAGCGCAAACAGCAACTCCTTGACCGGGACTTCATTGACCACAACGCTATAGGTCGGCGGCTTGACTGTCGGTTGGGGCGGCGGTACGAAATCGCTGGTGCGCGCGGGTTGGGGCACATCGGCAAGCGACGGTTTGGCGGCCGGCGTCGCAACGTGTCCTTCCGATTGCGGCATTACCGACCGCTTGTAACAGCCAGCCACTGCCAACGCCATCAGCGCGGCGGCGAGCGCTTTATTTACAGATCCGCGCCCGCACCACGCTGCGGCATGGCGACTGTACACGTCGACACCATCGTGAACCCGCTTGCCGGAAGCCAGCTTTACAACCATGGTGCAATCCCCTGTAAAAAGCTTTCGTCACGTGCCGCGAACCGTGACCCGCTCTTGTCAGGAGGACTGGTGTTGAGCGATCTCGGCCCGTATTCCCTGCATCGTGCGCAAAACCGGTTTGTACGCTTTCAAATTCGCCGGAAGTTTGGCCAGCGCTTCTTGCGCAGCCCGGCGATCATCAAAGGATCCGTACAGCACCGTGAGCGACGGTTTTTGTTTGGCAATGGTACGGTACACAAAAATATCATTAATTTCAACATATTTGCGAATGACGTTCAGGTGATGCTTTAGCTGGGTTGCGTTATCCGCACCCAGCAACTGGATGCTGTAGGGATTTTTGTTCCCCTTGGCAAGCCATTCCTTAGTCGCCACTATGCGCTGTTCGATCTCGTCCTTGCCCTCGGGCATTACTTGTGTGTTAGTGCCCGCTATCGAATATGGGGCCGTTGTTGGGGGCTTCACGGGTTCAGCCTCGGGTTTCGGAGCGTCCGCAACGGCGCCCGGCGCGCCCGCAGGTGCGCTCGGAATAGTCGGGGAGCTATTCGCCGCCGGTAACTGGGTCTGATCTGGAGAGGGGGCGGCGGCAACCGTTGCGGATTCGGTCTTCGGTCGAGTGGGTAAATTCGCTGCAGCGACCGGTTCACGCGACACGGGAGCGTCGGCCACATAATTCATGAAAAAAGCGTAAAGCGCCATCCCAAGACCCGCGCCGACGACAAACAGTAATACGGCGAGTCCGAATCGCAGCCGCGGCAATGGCGGTTCATAGTGGCTGAATTCGCTGTCGCGCACGGCCGCCTTGATGTGCTTCGTGCGGACTGTGTGCGTGTTCTCGGAGAATGCAGCCAGCAACGCCTTGTCCGCAATCAAATTAATCCGGCGGGTGAGTCCGCCCGACGACTTGGCGATCGTGCTGACAATCTGCGGCGTGAAAAGATCGGGTCCCCGGTAACCGGCTGCGCGCAACCGAAAGTTCAGGTAATCGCGAATTTCATCCGGTTTCAACGGACTCAGGCGAAAGCTGTGAGTAATGCGTTCGCGTAGCTGGCGGATTTGCGCCTGGCGCAGATTTTCTTCGAGTTCCGGTTGTCCGAACAGCACGATCTGCAGCAATTTGCTGTGCGCGGTTTCGAGATTGGACAACAAGCGGATCTCTTCGAGTGTCGCAAGCGGCATGCTTTGCGATTCTTCGACGAACATTACGACCTGCTTTCCCGCCGCATGGCGTTCGAGCAGATGCGTGTTCAGCATCTGCATTACGTCGAGATGGCCGGCATCGCGCGCCGGCTTAAGGTGCAGTTCCTGCGCGATGGCATGCAGAATTTCCTCGGGGGAAACGCTGGGATTCGCGATGTAAACGGTCTCGACATTGGCCGGCAACCGCGCTTGCATCATGCTGCACAACATCGTTTTGCCGCTGCCGACCTCGCCAGTCACTTTGATTATGCCCTCGCCCTGGCTGATGGCGTAGAGCAGCGCCTCGAGTATCGGTCCGCGGTTGCCGCCGCCATAAAAGAACTCGGTGTTCGGCGTGATGCGGAATGGCGGCTGCGCAAGTCCGAAATGGTTGTAATACATCAGTGTGGGCCCTTAGTCGCTGTAGTGTCCGGGGGTGGCATGCAGCGTGCGGGCGGCAAGTCGGCTATTCAGGGTTGGCCTGGGGCTCGTCGGGCGTGCCGTAGTTCTGCATTCGGCTGTAGAGCGTTGTGCGATGGATGCCCAGGAGCTTGGCCGCCTGCGACAGGTTGCCCTGCGTAATCAGCAGGGCGGCTTCCACGTAACCTTTTTCCCACTGCTGCATCGTGAGGTCGAGATTGAAATTCTTCTGCAATTGCAGATGTTTTTTCGCCGCCTCGAGGATCGACTTGAAATCCTGGCCCAGCGGCAGCCCCGGCAGGTCGAGATCCATGCTTTCCATGTCGAGCTCGACCTGCAGCTGTTCAGAGTTGACTGTCTGGCCCGCATGCTTGGTCGTGAGACGGATTACGATATTGCGCAATTCGCGCACATTGCCGGGAAAGCTGTATTCGAGCCACAGAGCCATCGCCCGGGCGTCGAATTCAAACGGTTTGACCGTCGCCTGGCGCGAATAAAAATCGCGAAAGTGGTCGAGCAGCAAGCGCTTGTCTTCGCCAAGATCGCGCAAAGGCGGCACGTCGATTGTGAACACCGACAGGCGGTGATAGAGATCGGCACGAAAGCGCCCGTTGCGAATTTCCTGGCGCATGTCGCGATTGGTGGCGGCGATCACGCGGGCGTTGCTTACCCGGCTCTGGGTTTCGCCGACGCGTTGATATTCGCCGTTTTCCAGCACGCGCAAAAGCTTGGCCTGCAGTTCGAGCGGGAGTTCGCCGATCTCGTCCAGAAAAAGCGTGCTGTCCTTGGCGTCTTCGAAGTAGCCCGATCGTGACGTCGTCGCGCCGGTGAATGCGCCCTTGCTGTAGCCGAATAACGTCGGTTCGACCAGGTTCGGCGAAATCGCCGCGCAGTTCAGCGCAAGAAACGGCTTGGCCGCACGCGTGCTCTGGCTGTGCAGGGCGGACGCAATCAACTCCTTGCCGCTGCCGGATTCGCCTTCGATCAAAACCGGAAAAGGGGCGTTCGCATATTGGGTGATTTGTTGGCGCAGCTTGTCGATCGGCAGGCTCTTGCCGATCAATCCCGCGCCGCCGCCTGCCTGCGCGCTTAGCTCAGCGTCGCGGAACTGCAGCGCCTTCTGCAGCAGCTCCTTGATTTTTTCAGGCTCGCACGGTTTGGCGATAAACTCTATCGCGCCGAGAGTGCGGGCGTGGCGCGCGTTCGTCTCTTCGTTCTGCCCGGACAGCACGAGGATCTTGATGCTGGGCGAATAGGCGATCAATTCGTTGATCAGCTTGAAGCCTTCGTCGGGACGATGCGGGGTCGGCGGCAGACCCAGATCGATCAGCGCCAGTTGCGGCGGATTGTCGATCTGGCGCAGGAGGCTTTTCACCTGCGCGCGCGATTCGGCGACATAAACGTTGAAATCGCGGCTGAGCACGAAGTTCAGCGTGTCGCTGATCAACGGATCATCGTCGACGATCAGCAAATCCGGCTTGACCGGTGTTGGTTCCAAAGAGCCCCCTTAACCTAACTGGCTATTCTGCCAGATACTTTTACCGCCTGATAGCCATATTCCGATGGCCGGATCAGGCAGGTTGCACGGCGGTTTCGATACAGCGGAGAAACGCCTGTTCGAGATTGCCGCCGGCATGCTGGGCGCACAATTGCGCCGGCGTGCCGGCGAAGCGCAGCGTTCCGCCATGTATTACTGCCATGCGGTCGCAGATTTCGGCCACGTCCGCGAGCGCATGGGACGTGAAGAACACGGTGCGCGCCTCGCGTTTCAAATCTTGCAAACGCGCTTTGAGCAAGGCATGCGCTTTGGGATCGAGACCGCTTGCCGGTTCGTCGAGTATGTAAAGGTCTTTGCGCGAGAGCAGGCATGCTGCGAGTCCGAGCTTTTGCGTCATGCCTTTGGAATATGCGCGCACCGGCAGCTTCAGTGCGGTGAAGTCGAGATCGAACGCGCGCAACATGCACTCGGCATCCGCGCGGTCATACGGCGTTGATTGCATGTCGAGAACGTAGCGGATGAAGTCTTCGCCGGTCAAATAGTACGGCGGAGTGAAGCGTTCCGGCAGGAAGGCGAGGCGCCGGCGCGCGGAGGTCAGGTGGTGCGGCGTGCCGAAAATATCGATACTGCCGCCGGAAATATTGCAGAAATCAAGCAGGCATTTCAGCAGTGTGGTCTTGCCGGCGCCGTTGATGCCAACCAGGCCGAAAAACTCGCCGCGTTCGACATTAAACGTCACGCCGCGTAGAGCTTGCGCACGGCCGAAATTTTTGACCACATCGGTAAAGCGCAACGCGATCTCGGACATGGGTAAATAAGATTCGCACCTGTGGAATGGCGGTATCTTATAACATTCGTTGCGGGCATCGCGTTAACGCAACTCGCCGGTCGCGGGCCAGTTCATATCGCGAAAAGGCTTCCGCCGCACGCTGCCGGCGCCGCCCCGCCCGGCGGATTCGCAGTCGATTGTGGTAATCGGCCTAACTGTTTAGAATTCATCGTTTTGCAGCGGCATTCCGGCAAACGTGGTGGCGGACAATCTTATCGAGATTAGCGGTGTCGGTTATTCCTACGATCACCGGCGTACGATACTCACCGGAATCGACATGGTGATTCCGCGCGGCAAGGTCGTGGCGATCATGGGCATCAGCGGCTCCGGCAAGACGACGCTGCTCAGGCTGATCGGCGGCCAATTAAAGCCGACGCAGGGCACGGTCAAGGTCGATGGGGAATTCACCCACGAGCTCGATCGCGACGGCCTCTACCGGATGCGGCGGCGCATGGGCATGCTGTTCCAGTTCGGCGCGCTGTTCACCGATTTGTCCGTATACGACAACGTGGCATTTCAGATGCGCGAGCATACGGATCTGCCGGAATCGATGGTTCATGATCTGGTTATGATGAAACTGCATGCCGTGGGTCTGCGCGGCGCTCACCGGCTGATGCCCGGCGAACTCTCCGGCGGCATGGCGCGCCGGGTGGCGCTGGCGCGGGTCACCGCGCTCGATCCGATGCTGATCATGTACGACGAGCCGTTTACCGGACTCGACCCGATATCGCTGGGTGTGATTCGCAATCTGGTGCGCAAGCTCAATGACGCCTTGGGTTCGACGTCGATAGTCGTCACTCACGACGTGCAGGAAGCGCTCGATATCGTCGATTACGTGTATTACCTGTCCGAGGGCGTAATGGTCGCGCACGGCACGCCTGCGGAAATGCGCGCATCGAAGGATCCGCAGGTGCATCAGTTCGTCTGGGGCGAGGCCGACGGGCCGGTCGCTTATCAGTATCCGAGCAAAAATTTCAGCGAGGAGCTCGAGCTTGTTTAACCGCACTTCCATCATCAACGTGCGCAATGTCGGGCATCACGCGATCGAAAGCCTGTTGCGCCTGGGCTACGCTACGCGCTTTTTCGCGCTGACCCTGCTCAATTCAGGCACCAGTTTCCTGCGCGTCCGCCTTATAATCCGCGAGCTGTATTTCACCGGCGTGCTGTCGATGATCATCATCCTGATATCGGGATTGTTCGTCGGCATGGTACTCGGATACCAGGGTTACCAGACGCTCAAAACCTACGGTTCGGAATCCGCGCTTGGCGTGTTGGTCGCGCTGTCGCTGGTGCGCGAGCTGGGACCCGTGATGTCCGCGTTGCTGTTCGCCAGTCGCGCCGGTTCGGCGATGACGGCTGAAATCGGCCTGATGAAAACGACCGAGCAGTTGTCGGCGATGGAAATGATGGCGGTCGATCCGATCGCGCGCGTGGTCGCGCCGCGGTTCTGGGCCGGCGTGATATCGATGCCATTGCTGGCCGCGATGTTCAGCGCCATGGGCGTGTACGGCGGCTACCTGGTCGGCGTGGTCGTGATCGGCGTCGACGAGGGTTCGTTCTGGTCGCAGATGCAAAGTGCGGTGGATTTTCGCGAGGATATCGTGAACGGGGTCATCAAGAGCGTCGTGTTCGGCATTGCAGTGACCTGGATCGCACTGTTCGAAGGCTACGATGCGCCGCCCACCGCGGAAGGCGTATCCGGGGCGACGACGCGTACCGTTGTGACGTCTTCGCTGGCTATACTGGGACTGGATTTCATACTAACCGCATTTATGTTTCGGGGGGCTTAATGGAACGCTCGACAATCGATCTGTGGGTCGGCCTGTTCGTTGTCGCGGGATTTGTCGCGCTGACGATACTGGCGCTCAAGGTCGGCAACATGGGTAGTTTCGGCGGCACGGAAACCTATCAGTTGTCGGCGCCGTTTACCAATATCGGCGGACTCAAGCCGCGCGCAGCGGTAAAAAGCGCCGGCGTCGTGGTCGGACGCGTCGCGGATATCAGCTTTGACAATGATAAATTCATGGCCAAGGTGACGATGAACATCGAGAAGCGGTTCAAGTTTCCGAAGGACACCTCTGCGTCCATCCTGACCGCCGGCCTCCTGGGCGAGCAATACGTCGGGTTGGAGGGCGGAGCGGACGACGCAATGCTGGCCGGCGGCGATACCATCAAAATGACGCAGTCGGCGGTGGTACTCGAAAAATTGATCAGCCAGTTCATGTACAGCAAGGCGGCCGAAGGCGGCAACACCACCAGCAAATAACATTGTTCGTGGAACGAAAGTGACGCGAAAGGGAGTTGTAATGAAAAAATTGACAAGCAGGATTCTGGTTGCAATGTTGCTTGCGGTGCCGGTGCTGGTTTTGTCGCCGGCCAGCGCGCAGGAGATCGCCCCCGACGCGCTGGCCAAAAAAGTCACCGACGAGGTGATTGCGGTATTGCGCGCCGACAAGGATATACAGGCCGGAAATACGAAGAAAGTCCTCGATCTCGTCGAATCGAAGATCCTGCCGCATTTCAATTTTGCGCGCATGACCCGGCTGGCGGTCGGCGCGCCGTGGCGCCAGGCGACGCCCGCGCAGCAACAGACCCTGATCGGCGAGTTTCGCACGCTCCTCGTGAACACTTATACGTCCGCATTCACGCAGTATCGAGACCAGGTGATCGAGTATCGGCCGTTTAAAATGGCGCCCGCCGACACCGAGGTCGTGGTGCGCTCGCTGATCAAGCAGAAAACCGGCGCCGATCCGATCGACATCAACTACAGCATGGAGAAAATAGACGGCGCGTGGAAGGTTTACGACGTAGTCATCGCGGGCGTCAGCCTGGTGCAGAATTACCGCAGCAGCTTTGCCTCTGAAATCCAGAAGAGCGGCGTCGACGGGCTGATCGCGACTCTGACGGCCAAGAACAAGGCGCTGGCCCAGCAGCAGGTCGGCAAGAAATGATCGAGCGCGCGGGCAACGAGCTGCGCTTGGCGGGCGCACTCACGATTGCCAATGCAGTCGCTCTGTGCGAGGAAGGCAAGCAGCAGTTAAACGGCGACATGGTGATCGATCTCACCGGCGTGACCGAGGTCGACTCGACCGCGTTGAGCGTGCTGTTCGAGTGGCGGCGCGCCGCGCGCGAGAAGAATTCGCGTGTTTCATTCCGCAATCTGCCGGACAGTATGAAAAGTCTGGCCGCGCTGTATGGCGTCGCGGACCTGGTTGTTCCGGACGCCTGAACCGTAGACGCTGCTGCTGCGGGCTGATGTGAATTGCGCGCTGCGCCGGCGCTCTTGCTCGTTGCCCCATGATTCCCGTGATACAAATAGAGAATTTGTTAAGCGCTTAGGTGCCGTGCAGGCGCCCGGCGGCGTGAGCTTCGACATCGCGCAGTAAGAATTTTCGGTTCGCTCGGTTCCGCTGGCCGCGGGCTAAATCACCTTGATCGGCGGCGCCGGTGCGCCGATGGCATTATCATGGCTAACTCTGCGGCTGATTGAAACCGGGTAACTAAGGACTCTACACATGGTAACTCCCGAACAGGTCAAATCCTATATCGAGCAGGGTCTCGAATGCGAATTCGTCAGCGTGGCGGGCGACGGCCATCATTTCGAGGCGGTGATCGTAAGCGCCGCGTTTAGCGGCAAGAACAAGGTGCAGCAGCACCAGATCGTCTATCGCGCGCTCGGTGACCGCATGCGCGAGGAAATCCACGCGCTGTCGATGCAGACGCACACGCCGGAAGACTGGGCCAGGCACTAGCCCGCGCCGGTTCCAACCATGGACAAACTGGTCATCGAGGGCGGTGTCGCGCTCAAGGGCGAAGTGCGCATCTCCGGCGCCAAAAACGCGGCGCTGCCGATTCTTTGCGCAGCGATCCTGAGCGACGAGCCGTTGCGTGTTGCCAACGTCCCGCACCTGCGCGACGTCACGACCATGCTGGGATTGCTCGCACAGATGGGCATCGCCGTGTCGGTCGACGACAAGCTGGGCGTCGAACTCAACGCGCAGGCGCTGGACAATCCGGCGGCGCCTTATGAGCTCGTTAAAACGATGCGTGCGTCGGTGCTCGTGCTGGGGCCCCTGCTCGCGCGGTGCGGCAAGGCGCGCGTGTCGCTACCCGGCGGTTGCGCCATCGGGCTCAGGCCCGTCGATCAGCATTTGAAAGCGCTGCAGGCGATGGGCGCGACGATTGCGATCGAGCACGGCTATATGCAGGCGAGCGCGTCGCGCCTTAAAGGCGCGCGGATCATCATGGATCTGGTGACGGTCACCGGCACCGAAAACATCATGATGGCGGCGACGCTCGCCGACGGCGAGACGGTCATTGAAAATGCGGCGCGCGAGCCGGAAGTCGTCGATCTTGCCAACTGCCTGAAAGCGATGGGCGCCAGGATAAAAGGCGCTGGCGGTGACGTGATCAGGATTACCGGCGTGCCGCGGCTAAAAGCCGCAAATTATCGCGTGATGCCGGATCGTATCGAGACCGGGACGTTTCTCGCGGCGACCGCGGCAACCGGCGGGGAAGTCCGCCTGCGCGATACGCGCGCGAACATACTCGATGCCGTGCTCGAGAAACTGCGCGAAGCGGGTGCGCACATTGAGGCGCGCGATGACTCGATCAACCTCGGCATGGCCGGCGCATTGCGTGCAGTGAATCTGCGCACGGCGCCGTATCCCGCGTTTCCGACCGACATGCAGGCGCAATTCATGGCGCTGAACAGCGTGGCCGCGGGCACTGCATTGATTACCGAGACGATATTCGAAAATCGTTTCATGCATGTGCAGGAACTGCGCCGGTTGGGCGCGCAGATCGAGGTCGAAGGCAACACCGCCGTGGTAAAAGGCGTCGCGCGTCTGGACGGCGCGACGGTCATGGCCACGGATTTGCGCGCGTCGGCGAGCCTCGTGATTGCGGGGTTGATCGCGCGCGGCGAAACAACCATCGAACGCGTCTACCATCTCGATCGCGGGTACGAATCGATCGAGGAAAAACTCTCGCGGCTGGGCGCGCGCATCAGCCGCGTGCGTTGACGTTTTCGCTCGCGCCGGACCGATTGTTCCGCGCTATGCGGCGCGCGGCGCATGCGATCCGGAATGAGCCCGGCACTTTGATGCCGACCCTGTAATCCTGGCATCTGCGGTAAAATTCAAAATCCTGCCTGCACTATGCCGCTATGCTCAGTATCGCTTTATCGAAGGGACGCATTCTCGACGACACCCTGCCTTTGCTCAAGGCGGCGGGCATCGTCGCGTCCGAAGACCCGGAAGCGTCGCGCAAGCTGATCATTCCGACGTCGCACGCCGGGGTGCGGCTCATCATCGTGCGCGCGACCGATGTGCCGACCTATGTGCAGTACGGCGCGGCCGATCTCGGCATCGCCGGTGGCGACATACTCGCGGAGTACGGCAGCAACGGATTTTATCAACCGCTCGATCTCAAAATCGCGCGTTGCCGCCTGATGGTCGCCGTGCGCAAGGATTTTCCCTACGACGAGACCGTGCGTTCGGGCGCGCGGCTGCGGGTGGCGACCAAATACCTGCAGACGGCGCGCGAGCACTTCGCGGCGAAAGGCGTGCACGTCGATCTGATCAAGTTGTACGGTTCGATGGAGCTCGCCCCGCTGACGGGGCTCGCGGATGCCATCGTCGACCTCGTCAGCACGGGTAATACGCTCAAGGCCAACAATCTCGTCGCGGTCGAGGAAATCGCCGAGGTCAGCGCGCGCCTGATCGTGAATCAGGCGGCCTTTAAATTGAAGCGGGCGCAAATCCAGCCGCTACTCGACGATCTGACGCGGGCCGTCAAATGACCGTGCTCAAGCGGCTAAAGTCGGGTGATCCGCAATTCCCGGCGCAGTTGAAGGCATTGCTCGCATTCGAAGGCGCGCAGGACTCCACGGTCGATGCGACCGTTGCCGGCATACTGTCCGATGTCAGGCGACGCGGGGACGCCGCAGTGCTCGAATACACGCGGCGGCTCGATCGCGTGCAGGCGTCATCGGTCGCGCAGCTCGAGTTTACGCGCGACGAAATGCAGCGCGCACTGGCAAGCATAACCGCAGCGCAGCGCAGCGCGCTCGAGTTGGCGGCGGCGCGCGTGCGCGTCTATCACGAAAAGCAGATCGCACAGTCGTGGAGCTATACGGACGAGGACGGCACGCGCCTGGGCCAGCAGGTCAGCGCGCTCGATCGCGTGGGCCTTTACGTACCGGGCGGCAAGGCTGCGTATCCGTCGTCGGTGCTGATGAACGCGCTGCCCGCCAAGGTCGCCGGCGTGCGCGAAATCATCATGGTCGTACCCACGCCGGACGGGGAAAGAAATCCGCTGGTGCTGGCCGCTGCGGCGCTCGCCGGTGTCGACCGTGTATTCGGCATCGGCGGCGCGCAAGCGATCGGCGCACTCGCGTTCGGAACCGCGACCGTGCCGCAAGTCGACAAGATCGTCGGTCCGGGAAACGCCTATGTCGCAGCCGCCAAGCGCCGCGTGTTTGGCGTGGTCGGCATCGACATGGTGGCAGGCCCGTCGGAAATTCTGATCGTATGCGACGGTAGTACCGATCCGGACTGGATCGCGATGGATCTGTTTTCGCAGGCCGAGCACGATGAACTCGCACAGGCCATCCTGCTTGCTCCGGGCGCCAACTACATCGACCAGGTCGCGGCGAGCATCGAGCGCCAGTTGAACGGGATGCCGCGGCAGGCGGTGATCAAGGCCGCGCTGGAAAATCGCGGCGCGTTGATCGAAGTGCGCGACATCGACGAGGCTTGCGCAATCGTGAACCAGATCGCACCCGAACACCTCGAGCTGTCGGTGGCGAATCCGGATGCGCTGCTGCCCAAAATCCGCAACGCCGGGGCGATTTTTCTAGGGCCCTATACGTCCGAAGCGCTCGGCGACTATTGCGCGGGTCCCAACCACGTGCTTCCGACGTCGCGCACCGCGCGCTTTTCTTCGCCGCTGGGCGTCTACGATTTTCAGAAGCGTTCGAGCGTGATCGCGGTATCGAAAAAAGGCGCGGCCAAACTGGGCGCGATCGCCATGGAACTCGCGCGCGGCGAAGGACTGGGCGCACATGCGCGCTCGGCCGAATACCGGATGAAGTGATCGGCCGATGAGTCGCTACTGGAGCAAGGTCGTGCGGGGCCTTACGCCCTATGTGCCGGGCGAGCAGCCGAAGCTGCCCAACCTCGTCAAGCTCAACACCAACGAAAGTCCCTACGGCCCGAGCCGCAAGGTGCTCGATGCGCTGCGCGCGGAAGTCGGCGACACGCTGAGGTTGTATCCCGATCCATGCAGCGACAAGCTGCGCGCGGCGATTGCCAGGCGCCACGGGCTCGCGCCGGAGCAGGTGTTCGTCGGCAATGGTTCGGATGAAGTGCTCGCGCACGTGTTCAACGCGCTGCTCAAGCACGACGCTCCGGTGCTCTTTCCGGACATTACCTACAGTTTTTATCCGGTGTATTGCGGGCTCTACGACATTCCGTTCGCGCAGGTGCCGCTCACCGCGGCGTTCGAAATCGACGTCGGCGACTACGCGCGTCCCAACGGCGGCATCATTTTCCCCAATCCCAACGCGCCGACGGGCCGCCTGGCGCCGCTTGCGGAAATCGAGCGATTGCTCAAGGGGAATACCTCTTCGGTCGTCGTGATCGACGAGGCGTATGTCGATTTCGGCGGCGTGTCGTGCGTGCCGTTGATTGCGCAATACCCGCAGTTGCTGGTGACGCACACGCTATCCAAGTCGCACGCGCTGGCGGGCCTGCGCGTAGGTTACGCGACCGGGCATCCGGAACTCATCGAGGCGCTCAATCGCGTGAAGGACAGCTTCAACTCCTATCCACTCGATCGTTTCGCGCAGGCCGGCGCCACCGCGGCGATGGAAGATGAAGCTTACTTCGCGGCGATGTGCCAGAAGGTGATGGCCTCGAAAAAAACGCTCGTCGCCAATCTGCAGGAACTCGGTTTCGAAGTGCTGCCGTCGGCGGCAAATTTTATTTTCGCGCGTATGCCGGGGCGCGACGGCGCGGATATCGCGGCAAAACTGCGCGAACGCAGCATCATCGTGCGCCACTTTAAGAGTCCGCCGCGGATTGCGCCGTTTTTGCGCATCACGGTAGGTACGGATGAACAATGCGCGGGTTTGGTCGATGCCTTGCGTGAAATCGTTTATACTCGTCTAAACAAATAGTTATTCAAGGTTCGCGGATACCATGGCACGCCAGGCGAAAGTCACGCGGAACACTCAGGAAACGCAGATCAGCGTTGCGCTGAATCTCGACGGCAGCGGCCAATCCAAGCTCGCGACCGGCGTGCCGTTTCTCGACCACATGCTCGACCAGGTCGCGCGTCACGGCGTGTTCGATCTGGAGATCGTGGCGAAGGGCGATCTGCACATCGACGCCCACCACACCGTCGAAGACATCGGCATTACGCTGGGCCAGGCGTTCACGAAGGCGGTGGGCGGCAAGGAGGGCGTGCGCCGCTACGGCCACGCCTACGTACCGCTCGACGAAGCTTTGTCGCGCGTTGTCGTAGACCTTTCGGGCCGGCCGGGACTCAGTTTGAAAATCGATTTCGTGCGTGCGCGCATCGGCGAATTCGACGTCGACCTCGTGCACGAGTTTTTTCAGGGCTTCACCAATCACGCATTCGTCACGCTGCATGTCGACAATCTCAAAGGCGACAATGCGCACCACCAGGCGGAGACGGCGTTCAAGGCGTTCGGGCGCGCGCTGCGCATGGCGGTCGAACTCGATCCGCGCGTGCAGGGCGTGCCGTCGACCAAGGGCAGCCTTTAGCCAACGTTCAAGCAGGCAATACAATTCTCTGCGCCTATGACTGATATCGCCGTAATCGATTACGGGATGGGCAACCTGCATTCGGTGTCGACCCGGCTCAAGCAGGCGGCGCCGGGACTCGAGGTCACCGTCACGGGGGATCCCGCCGTTGTGGCGCGCGCCGCCCGCGTAGTCTTTCCCGGCCAGGGTGCAATGCCAGACTGCATGCGCGAACTCGATGCGCACGGCCTGCGCGAGGCGGTGCTGGACGCCGCGTACAGCAAACCTTTTCTCGGCATCTGCATCGGCCTGCAAATGTTGTTCGGCCACAGCGAAGAAGGCGACATCGCGTGTCTGGGCGTGATGCCGGGACGCGTGCGGCGTTTCTCCGGCGCGATGGTCACCACCGGCGGCGAACGCGTGAAGGTGCCGCACATGGGTTGGAACCGCGTGCGCCAGGTTGTTGCGCACCCGCTGTGGCGTGGCGTTCCCGACCAGGCCTACTTCTATTTCGTGCACAGCTACTACGTCGAAACGACGGATTCTGCGCTGATTGCCGGGAGCAGCGACTACCCGCACGCGTTTACTTGCGCAATCGCGCGCGACAACGTGTTTGGCGTGCAATTTCACCCGGAAAAAAGCGGTGCGGACGGACTGATGTTATTGCAGAACTTTGTGCAGTGGCAGCCGGCGTCGCGACTGGCTCGACCGCAGCAACTGGCGGCGGCAGGTTGAGACCCTATGCGAATCCCCGCGGCGTGTAGTATGATGATTTTCAACTGCGATTCATTACGCCTTGATCACCGTCCGCCGCACTTTTGTGCTTCATCCTTTCCGTCAGCAGGACTCATCCCCCGCTTTCCTGGACCGCTCGTAATCCGTCCCCGCGCAGCATGCTGATTATCCCGGCGATCGATCTCAAGGATGGCAAGTGCGTACGCCTGAAGCAGGGCGTCATGGAAGACGCCACCATATTTTCGGAAGACCCCGGCGCGATGGCCGCGCAATGGGTGAAGCAGGGCGCGCGCCGCCTGCACGTGGTCGATTTGAACGGCGCGGCGGCGGGCAAACCCAAAAACGAAGCCGCGATCAAATCGATCCTTGCCGCGGTCGGCGACCGCATCCCGGTCCAGTTGGGCGGCGGCATCCGCGATCTCGATACGATCGAGCGCTACATCGACAGCGGCATCAGTTACGTGATCATCGGCACGGCGGCCGTCAAAACGCCGGGTTTTCTGCACGATGCGTGCACTGCGTTCACCGGTCATGTGATGGTTGCACTTGATGCCAAGGACGGCAAGGTCGCGGTCGACGGCTGGTCGAAAATGACCGGGCACGACGTGATCGATCTTGCCAAGAAGTTCGAGGACTACGGCAGCGAAGCGATCATTTACACCGACATCGGCCGCGACGGCATGCTGACCGGCGTCAACATCAAAGCGACGGTCGAACTCGCGCGGCAATTGTCGGTGCCGGTGATCGCGAGCGGCGGCATTACCGATCTTGAAGACGTGAAGGCGTTGTGCAAGGTCGAGTCTGAAGGCATCATAGGCGCGATTACTGGGCGCGCGGTTTACCAGGGCACGCTCGATTTCGCCGCCGCGCAGAAGCTCGCCGACAAGCTGTCCAAGAAGAAGGAGTGAGGAAAGACGGGCGGGGATCGGGGAGGCAGTCGAAGCTCCTTGCCGATATTCGCCATCCCTCATCCCGTCATGCTGGCCAAGCGCATCATCCC
>CAZEAX010000019.1:0-22040 GCA_964510405.1 uncultured Streptomyces sp.
CCAGTTCGGCGAAGTCTTCCTGAAGATCGAACCGCTCGCGCGCGGCCAGGGCTTCGAGTTCGTCGACCAGGTCAAAGGCGGCACGATACCTTCGCAATTCATACCGGCGGTGGAAAAAGGCGTGCGCGAGGTGCTGGCGATGGGACCGCTCGCCGGGTTTCCGATGCAGGACGTCCGGGTGATCGTCTACGACGGCAAACACCACCCGGTCGATTCGAAGGAAGTTGCGTTCGTTGCCGCCGGCAAGCGGGCGTTTCTCGATGCGATCCGCAAAGCGCGGCCGCTCGTGCTGGAACCCATCGTCAACGTGCAGATCAACGCGCCCGCCGCCAACATGGGCGACATCGCCGGTGACATCTCGGCCAAGCGCGGACAGATCAGCGGGACCGACAGTGCGGCGGGTGACATGGTCACGATCAGCGGCCGCGTGCCGTTGTCGGAACTCAACAATTACCAGGCGCGCCTGAAATCAGTCACCGCGGGTCAGGGGTCGTTCGTGATGGAGTTGAGTCATTACGAACCTGTGCCGGCGGCGGCCCAGCAGCATCTCGCGGCACAGTACCAGCACGTCGACGAAGATCAATGACCGACCCGGACCCGCGCGCGCCCAGCGCTCGCCTTTCGCGTCAACAACCGGTCACTTCTTCGCGAGCGCGTCCGGATTGAGCACGTTCACCGGCTTGCCGGCAGCGAAACCGACGATGCCGTCGATCGCGGCGCCGTAATAGGAATCGTACGTGGATTTCTCGACGTAGCCCAGGTGCGGTGTGCAAATCACGTTCGGCATTTTGAGCAGCGGGTGGTTGCCGCCCACTACCGGTTCGTCTTCGTAAACGTCGACCGCCGCGAATCCCGGACGCCCTTTCTTGAGCGCTGCCTCCAGCGCGCCTGCGGCAACGAGCGGCGCGCGGCTCGTATTCACGAACAATGCCGTGGGCTTCATGCACGCGAGATCGGCCGCCGTGACAATACCGCGCGTTTCCTTGTTGAGTGGAATATGCAGGCTGAGCACGTCGGCATTGGCAAAAAACTCCTCGCGCGTCGCCGGCACCTCGTAACCCGCCTCGCGCGCTTTCGCTTTCGACGCATCGCGGCCCCAGCACGTGACTTTCATCCCGAACGCTTTGCCGACTTGCGCGACGCAACTGCCGATGCGGCCCGGCGCGTAAACGCCCAGCGTCTTGCCGTTAAGCCCCGTGCCGACCGTCGTTTGCCACACGCCTTTCTTCAACTGTTCGACTTCATGCGGAATATGGCGCAGGCTCGCCAGTATCAGTCCCCACGCCAATTCGGCAGTGGCGTGCGGCGTGCCGCTGCCGGCCGCGGCAACCACGATGCCCTTCTCGGTGCACGCCGCCACGTCGATGTGATTGGTATTGCGCCCGGTCTGGGCGATCAGCTTCAGTCTCGGCAATTTCTCGATGACCGCGCGCGGAAACGGCGAGCGCTGTTGCGTGAGCAATACCGCATCGGCATCGGCGAGCCGCGCCGCCAGCCTGGCGGGGTCCTTCTCGGTGTCGTGAAACACCACGACGTCATGACCCTTTAACCGCGCAAAACCCGCGAGCCGGCGAAATGCATCTTGGTAGTCGTCGATGACGGCGATTTTCATGCGAGGTCCTTTTACGAAAAACCGCTATTATGCACGCCCCCGCGGTCGCGCCGCTCGACGCGGCATAGCCATGCCCGGCGCGTTCACATACAATCCCACGTTGCCGCTGCGGGGCTGGCGGCTGTAACGATACGGGAAAATACGCGTGGAAAAAGTTCTGGTGACCGGCGGCGCCGGCTTTCTCGGCTCGCATCTGTGCGACCGGCTGCTCAAGGACGGGCGCGACGTTCTGTGCGTCGACAATTATTTCACCGGCAGCAAACAGAACCTCGCGCATCTCGCCGGCCGCCCGTATTTCGAGCTCATGCGCCACGACATCACGTTTCCGCTGTATGTCGAAGTCGACCGCATCTACAACCTCGCATGCCCGGCGTCGCCGGTGCATTACCAGTTCGACCCGGTGCAAACCACCAAGACTTCGGTCCACGGCGCGATCAATATGCTGGGGCTCGCCAAACGCGTGAAAGCGCGCATTCTGCAGGCGTCCACGTCGGAAGTCTATGGCGATCCCGAAGTGCATCCGCAGACCGAAGATTATCCCGGCCGCGTCAACCCGATCGGGCCGCGCAGCTGCTACGATGAGGGCAAACGGTGCGCCGAAACGCTGTTCTTCGACTATCACCGCCAGCACAAGCTCGATATCAAGGTCGCGCGCATATTCAACACCTACGGCCCGCGCATGCATCCGAACGATGGGCGCGTGGTGAGCAATTTCATCGTGCAGGCGCTGAAGAACGAGGACATCACGCTGTATGGCAACGGCACGCAGACGCGCTCGTTCTGCTACGTCGACGATCTGATAGACGCGCTCGTGAAGCTGATGGACAGCGCAGCCGGGTTCACCGGTCCGGTCAATCTCGGCAATCCGGTCGAAGTCACGATGCGCCAGCTGGCCGAAAAAATTCTCGCCTTGACGGGCTCGCGCTCGAAGCTCGCGTTCAAACCGCTGCCCGCCGACGATCCGCGGCAGCGCCAGCCCGATATCGCGCTAGCGCGCAAAGAACTCGGCTGGCAGCCGCGCACTTCGCTCGACGACGGATTGCAGGCAACCATCCAGTACTTCAGGAAATTGATAGCATAAGCTGCGGCGTGACTGCGAGCGGAATTCCGCCCGCACACGCGGCGGCCATTGCGGCGCCCCAGCGCGGCTAGCTGTCATTGCCGGACTCCACAATGCCACGCGCACTCCGCCATCCCAATTTCGCGCTCTTCGTGAGCGGCCAGATTTTCGCGATTGCGGGCTACTGGATCCAGCAGATCGCGCTCGCGTGGCTTGTTTACCGGCTAACCGGCAGTGCGACGCTGCTCGGGCTACTGGCATTCGCAGCCAACCTGCCGGTGTTGTTGCTGGCGCCATTCGCCGGCCTGTGGTCGGACCGGTTCAACCGTCACCGCATGATGCTCGCGACGCAGATACTAGAGATGACGCAGGCGATCACGCTGACCGTCCTCGCGTTCAGCGGCGCGATTGCCGTGTGGCATATCATCGCGCTGACCGCGTTTCTCGGCATGTGCGTCGCGGTCGAATTGCCGGTACGCCACGCCTATCTGCTGGAGCTGGTCGGCGGCAAGGACGATCTGCCCAATGCGGTCGCAACGACCTCGCTCGTCGCGAATTGCGGCCG
Source organism: uncultured Streptomyces sp. (assembly GCA_964510405.1). Taxonomy (GTDB): domain Bacteria; phylum Pseudomonadota; class Gammaproteobacteria; order Burkholderiales; family SG8-41; genus PALSA-1004. The sequence goes on from CAZEAX010000019.1 coordinate 3,238, forward strand.
GCTGATCGGACCGGTCGTCGCCGGCGTGCTGATCAGCCGCTACAGCGAGGCGACCTGTTTCCTGATCAACGCGCTCACTTACATCGCGGTGCTGATCACCTTCGCATTCATACGCGTGAAACCCCATTCCGGTGCCGTTTCGCATCCGCCGATATGGCGCGGCCTGGGCGAAGGCTTCTCCTATGCGTGGCGCGTCGTGCCGATCCGGTTGCTGTTGTTGTTGCTCGCGGCAATCGCGCTGACCGCGGCCCCGTACAACGCGCTTATGCCGGCCATCGTGCATGAACTGTTCGCCGGCGACGCGCGGACGCTGGGCTTTCTCGTGGGCGCAGCAGGCATGGGTGCCGTCGCCGGCACGCTGCTTTTGAGCATGCGGCGCAACGTCCGGGGATTGCTGCGGTTCATCCTGATTGCGGCGCTGACGGTCGGCGCCGCGCTGGCGGCACTGTCGCTGTCGCGGTGGCTGCCGGCGTCGATCGTGCTGATGAGTGTGATCGGGTTCGGCATCCTGGTGGTCACGGTTTCCACCAACATGATCCTGCAAACGATCGTCGACGACGACAAGCGCGGCCGCGTAATGAGCCTGTACACCGCCGCGTTTCTCGGCGTGGCGCCGCTGGGATCGCTCTTGGCCGGCATGTTCGCCGACCGCATAGGCGCGCCTGCCACAATCCTGATCGGCGGCATATTGTGCCTGCTGACCGGTGCGACCATCGCGCGCGAGCTGCCAACGCTGCGCGCGCACATCCGGCCAATTTATGCAAAACTCGGGCTTACGGTTGACTGACCCATGACGGAAAAAATAGCGAACTCCCACGCCGAAGAAATCCGTGCGCATGTGCTGCGCGGCGTCGCCGGCAATCGCACGCCCGGACTGCATTTCCCGGGATTTTTTCTCGACATCCAGTGGCACGAGGTCGCAGGTCAGGCAGCCCGCGTGTCCATCGCCGACGGTCCGCACTGTCGCGATGCCAATGGCGAAATGGATGTCGCGGCGCTTGCGATACTCGCCGATACGGCGTTGGCGACCGCGACACGCTTGTTGACTGCACCGGGCGCGCGGCTGGCGACCATCCACATGCAGATTCAATTCACGGGGGAGCCTGCCACCGGCGATATAAGTGCCGACGCGCAGTTGCTGGGTTTCGGCGCCGGCGCGGCACTTCACCAATCGCTGACCTCCGCGACGCTCACCGCCAACGGCAAACCGGTCTGTTACGCGAGCGGCGAATTCGTGCTGCTCGATCCGCCACCCGGCGTAACACTCGCACCGTTGCCTTGGCAAAAACAGCCAGTGCAACCCGGCGCGCCGCTAACCGCGGGCGCGCTCGACGCGCGCGAACGCTCGATACTCAAAGCGTGCGATGCGGCGCTCGCTAAATCGTCCGCTCACGCGTCGTTCATCCAACATTTCTGGGGCGGCTTGCCTAAGCGCGCCGCGCACGGAACGTCGATGCGCGTGCCGCTCGGGCCGCATCTGGGCAATCGCGTCGGCCATGTGCAGGGCGGCATTTCGTTCGGCATGGCGGCGGCTTGCGCGTGCGCGGCGGTTCCCTCGACCATGATGCTCTCGAACGTGTCCGCCTGGTATATCAGTCCCGGTCACGGCAAATCGGTGACCGTCAAATCACGCGTGGTGCATGCGGGACGCTCGATCGCGGTGGTGCGCACTGAAATCAAAAATGCGACGGGTGAACGCGTGCTCGAAACGGTGACTCACCACGTTGCACGCAAGCGCGACTGAACTAGACGGCGCGGTTGTCCGCGTATTTGCGAAAGCGCGGATCGTTCAGCAGATGATCGTACGCGTGGCCGATATGCCACAGGCACGCTTGCGTTGCTCCAGGTATCCACGCGACCTTCGGCGGCTCGCCGTAGCGTTCCAGCATTTTCAAAACGCAATACAACGCCGACTGGTCCACCAGCCACGCGTCGGGTTCCCGCCGCAGAAAGTGGAGCGCATAGTTTTTTACAGCGGCGAAATACCGGCGCGCCGCCGGGGTCGGATTGGCGACAATGATATTCGCGATCACATCGAGCCATGGCGAATCGAGCGGGTCGCGCAAATTCAATCCGACGTCGCATTGCTGCGCGGCGTCGACGAGCCCGTCGAGCGCGCTCTCCACGATAAAGTCGACGTCGAGGCTCAATATCGGGCAGCGATAGCTATCGAGCCAGTACGGCAAATGCATGAGCCGGCCGCACGCGTAGTACGCCTTGCGTTGTTGTATCGCGCGTTCGGGAAACGGGCAACTTTCCACGGTCACTGCGTAACGCCCGAGGCCGCTGCGCACCAGAACCTGCGCAACTTCGTCGACGATCGTCGCATCGGGATCGTAGATATGCAGATGCAGCAGGCTCGCGTCGCGATTGCGTTCGGCAAACGAGCGGATAAAGGGAAACCCGTATTTGCGCACGTATGGCGGATTACAGGAAATCAAGGTCACATGATGCGGCCCCGATGCCTGCTCGCCGCTCTGCAATACGGTGCACGGCAGAGGCGGCGCCTCCGCCGCGCCGCTGACGGCGTCGAAAGTCGCGCGGTCGAAGCGGATCAACCGCGGATAGGTGAAACGCCCGGCCAGCCTGGTCGATTCCGCAAACGCCTGCTGCGCCTCATCGTAGCGACCGAGCGCGGCGAGCGTACAGCCACGGCGCATCGGCACTTGCGGCTCGCCGGCGTCGAGCTTGGCGGCGATTTCCAGTTGCGCAAGCGCGTCATCGAACCGGCCCAACGCGTGCAACACGTAGGCAAGGCTCACATGCGCGCGCGTAAAGGCGGGCTTGAGCTCAACCGCACCACGCAGGCAGTACTCCGCCTCGTCCAGGTGGCCGACTTTCCAGTAACACACGCCGAGATTGCCGAGGCTCCACGGGTCGACGCGGATGCGCAACAGCTGGTCGAAAGCGACGATCGCATCCTCCCAGCGAAATTGCTCCATCGCGATGTTGCCCAGCCACATCAAAGCATCGGCGTGTTCGGGCGAGACGGCGAGCAACGCTTCGCACTGTGCGCGCGCGCGCGTTAATTCTCCAGCCTGGGCGAGACGGGCGATTTCGCCGAGCGCGCCGTCGGCGCCGGATTTCACGGGTTCGTCATTCATCGCGCGTATTATCGCAGACCGCTCCATCCCCGCTGCGCTGCGCCCAGTGCAGTTCGAACGTGGCTACTCGGCAACGATCCCGGCGTCCTTGATGACTTTCGTCCATTGCGCGATTTCGGCGCGGATGAACGCGCCGAACTGCTCGGGTGTGCCCGTCATCGGTTCCGCACCATCGCCGGCGAGACGGTCGCGAACGTCCGGCGCGCTCATCGTGCGCGCGAGGTCCGCGTTCAACCGCATGACGAGTTCCCGCGGTGTCGCCGCCGGCACCAGCACGCCGAACCACGAGACGACCGTATACCCGGCCACACCGGCCTCGATCACGGTCGGCAATTCGGGCGCCGCTGCCGCGCGCGTCTGCCCCGTCACCGCGAGCGCGCGTATGCGCCCGGTTTTGACCTGCGGCAGCGCCGCGGTGAGATTGCAGAACATGAGCTGCACCTGGCCGCCGACAACGTCGGTCAAGGCAGGGCCGCTGCCTTTATACGGCACGTGTACGAGCTTGACGCGCGCCATGCCGGCAAACAACTCTCCGGCGAGATGAGTCGCATTGCCGCTACCCGCCGACGCGTAGTTGAGCTGGCCAGGTTTCGCGCGAGCGAGCGCGATCAACTCCTTGATGGACTTCACGGGCAGCGACGGGTGCACGATGACAACATACTGCCCGCTCGTAACCTGGCTCACGGGCGCAAAGTCGCGTACGAGATCGTAATTCAACTTGCGGTAAAGCCCGGTATTGATCGCATGCGCCGGCGTGCCCATGAACAGCGTGTAGCCGTCGGGCGCCGCCTTGGCCGCCAGTTCGGCGCCGAGATTGCCGCCCGCCCCGGCCCGGTTGTCGACGACGACCTGCTGGCCGAGCTGCTCGCCGAGCTTCTGCGCGACGATGCGCGCGACGATGTCGACGGCACTCCCCGGCGACGAGGCGGCAATCATCCGCACCGGCTTGGCCGGGTACGCCTGCGCGAGCACACCGGTCGCAACGGTGCCGAGTGAAACGCAAATGGCAACGCTCGCCGCCTTCAACGACGGCCTGCCATGGGTACGCATACTAATGCTCACTCCGGCTTCGCGCCCGAGGCTTTGACCACCGGCGCCCATTTCCTGATTTCTGATTTGATATACGCGCCGAACGCCGCCGGCGTACTGCCGACGATTTCGAACCCGACATATTCAAGGCGCTCTTTGACGTCGGGCAGTTTCAACGCCCGCAAGGTTTCATCGTGCAGCCGTGTCACGATGGCCGGCGGAGTTCCCGCCGGCGCGAGCACGCCGTACCACGCAGTCGCCTCGAACTTGGGAAATCCCGACTCCGCGATGGTCGGCAAATCGGGCATCGCGGGCGAACGCTGGGACCCGGTGACCGCCAGCGGCCGCAGGCGGCCCGCCTTGATATGCGGCATCACCGACGACATGCCGCTGACCATGCACTGCACCTGGCCGCCGACGAGATCGATCACGGCCTGTCCGCTGCCTTTGTACGGCACGTGCTGCATGTGGATGCCCGCAGCGAGGTTCAGCAGTTCGCCGGCGAGATGGCCGGGGCTCGCGACCGCCGCCGACGCGAAATTGATTTTCGTCGGATTCGCTTTCGCGTACGCGATGAATTCCTGGAAATTCCTGACCGGCACGGACGGATGGACGACGAGAATATTCGGCGCCACCGCAAGCTGCGTGATCGGCGCAAAATCCTTGACGGGATCGAACGGCAGCTTGGCGTAAAGGCTGGGGCCGATCGCAAGATTGGCGATATAACCAAGCAGTATCGTGTAACCGTCGGGCGCCGCGTGCGCCACGAGATCGGTGCCGATATTGCCGTTGCCGCCGGCGCGATTGTCGACGACGACCTGTTGACCGAGCGCGTCGCCAAGTTTGGTGCTCAAGGTGCGCGCAAGCGTGTCGGTGCTCCCGCCGGGCGCGAACGGAACGATGAATCTGATGGGCCGGGTCGGATAGGATTGGGCGAAAAGCGTGGCAGCCGCGCAAACCATAACCACGCCCGCCAGAATTGCAGTCGGGAAACTCCTCACGGCCTTGCCTTTCGACGTAATTTCAAAGCGACGTTGCGTCGCACGCGCACTACGCCTCCTTGGTCAGGCGGTCTTCGGCGCGCCAGCGCTCCCACGCGAATCGCTGGTCGGCACTGATAGTCTCGTCCTGGAGCATGGTGCGCACGAGCGCGGTGACATCGGACTCGTAGCCCTTTTTGCGCTTCGCGAAGTTCCAGCGGTGGCCGGCCGGGAACACCGGCGATTTGAGCAGATCTTTGAATTTCATGGTCGGGCTGTGCCTTTCATTGCGTGACGAGTACCGCCGCTTCAGCGCCGCGGCGCGGATAAAACGCTGACCCCTATCATCGAGTCGCGCGTGACGAGGTTGACGAGTTCTTTTTCGCTCAGGCGCTCGGTGCCGGCGGGCTGCAGCGGCAGTACGATGTAGCGCATATCGGCCGTCGAATCGACCACGCGTATTTCGACGCCGTCCGGCAAGCGCGTGCCGAATTCGGCAAGCACCGCCCGCGGCTCGCGCACGACGCGCGCGCGATACTCGGGGCTCTTGTACCACGCCGGTGGAATGCCCAGCACCGCGCGCGGATAGCACGAACACAACGTGCAGCAGATGACGTGGTGGCGCGCAGGCGTGTTCTCGACCACCGTGAGTTCCGGCGTGAGATTCAGGTCGATCCCCAGAAAACCCTCGATGGCGGGTTTCGCTTCGGCGAGCAGCCTCGCTTTGTATTGCGGATCGCACCAAGCATGCGCGACGACCTTCGCCCCGAGTTCCGGCGTGCGCGATTCGGTGAGCTCGATCTGACGGCGCAAATCGTCCGCGCTGAATACGTTTTTTTCGATCAGCAGTTCTCGCAACGCGCGTTCGAGCAACGCGGACTCCGGCGCAACTCCGTGCGCCTCATTGACCGGCGCGTGCGGGTCGTGCCCGCCGTCATGGCCATGATGCGGGTGATGGTGGTCGGCGGACATCAGCGGTCGCGCTCCAGCCAGTGTTGAAAGATGTCGGCCGTAATGACCGTCGCGTGTTCGGACCGGCCCCATACTTCCTGGTAGTCGAATTCGATTTGATACAGCGGCTGGTAGGGCACGCCGAGCCGGTGGTACGCGAGCTGCTCGGGATTGGGATAAGCGCCGAATACGCGTGTAACCACGCCGCGCTTACCGCGCAGGTAATGCGGCGTGCGGCAGTGTGTGGCCACTTCGGCCGCACGCACTTTGACTTTGTCGCCGGGCGAAAACACCGCTTTCATGAGGCGCGCGCCTCCGCTTGCAGCGCCGCGAGCCTGCGCTTGATTTCGTCTTCGGTGAGCAGCCCTTTTTCGACGACAAGCTGACGGATCGCGCGCACCCAGCGCTCGTAATAGCCCAGACCGAAGTATTCGTCGCGCGGCAGCGATTCGATGGCGCGGCGCATCGCGTCCACCGTGTAATGGCCGTGCACGGGATGCGCGAGCAGGCGCATCATCGCGTCGACGCGCTGATCGAAAAACGTGCGTTCGTGCTCGGCAAGGTCAACCGGCCCGGCCGGCTGGCCGCCCAGATCGTGTACTCCGCGGGTCATGGGAATGGCTTAGAAAATATAGCGTAGGCAGTATACCCCAGCGCGATGGCCGCGCGGCCTGCGGCGCTCAACCGATCGCGCAATTTGAGCCGGTTTTCCTCCGCTAATCGGGACTTGCGATCCGGCGTCGTTTGCTATTCTGCTTACCAGAGACAAGCATTGCCTTGATCCCCATGAGGCTGCGTGGCTCTCTCCTCCTCCACGCGACCAGGCGTGGTTACGCGCGATTCTCCCCAGGATCGCGCGCTTTCTTTTGCGCCCGACGCCGCGGGCGGGGCTATTTTTTCCGGCCCGGGGCGACCGGGGCAGCGAGCTCGCTGCGCGTCTTCAACAGCGGCTCCAGCGTCTTGGCGGAAACGACGTAGACCCAGCCGGCAAGACCCTTCTCGAGCTTGATGCGCTCGTCGAGCTTCTTCAGCGTGTCCGCGAATTGCTTGTCCAGGCGCTCCTTGTCCGCGGCTTTCTCGTCTTTCTCCGGGGTACGCTCGCGCGGCGGCTCGCCGCTCACCGTAACCGTCAGGTAATAATCTTCGCCGGTGGGTTTGCTGGCGATCCGGATGGTGTAAACGAGATTGTCGTAGGTGTCGGCGACGAAGGTGCGCGGCTTGTCCAAATTATCGGGCTTCACATCGACTGCGACGTCGGTGAATGTCAGTCCCGCGAGCGCATTGACCGCCGCAACGGCCTTGCTCGGGTCGAGTTCGCCCGCGCCGTCGGCGAATTTCCACGGATCGTATTCTTCCTTGCGCGCGATTTTCCACTGTTCGCCGTCGCCGCTCACCGCGAGCGATTTGATCCGGTCGGCCTTGAAGAAATCCTTCGCGAGCCAGGCTTCAGGTTTCGCGCTCGCATTCTTCAATGCGTCCGACATTACAAGCACGGCCGGCGTGCCCGGGCTCAGCACGTAGCGGCCGACCGGCGTTTCCTGCTGGATCGGCAGCGGGCTCGGCTCTTTCTTGACGACGATCTTGCCAAGCAGCATGCTGCCGAGGGGCTTGCCGCCCTTGTCGCTCAATTCGAACTGGGTGCCTGCGCCTTCGGTCTTGGCATCCTTGGCTGGAACGACGAGACTCAGGCGCGGCAGCAAAGTCGCTCCCACGTTTTCGGTTTGCACGACTTTGAGATCGGGCAGTTTCACGAGGAGATCGCCTATCTCCTGCACGCTCGCGTTGTAGTCGCCGCGCTGCTTGACGATCCAGCGCCCGTCCTTGAGCGCCAGCGTCGTCTCGCCCTTACCGTCGTACAAGCGGATCTGCGCGACCTCGTTGACCGGCAGCTTTTCGAACGGCTTGTAACCGATCTTGCCGCCGGCGCTGCGCCACGCACCGAGGTCTTGCCAGAACAATGCGAGTCCCGCGCCGCCCAGCACGAGCAGCAGGCCGATCAGGACCAAAAATGTTTTGCGGTTCATTTCTGCACCGTCCGGCGGCGGCGCGCGATGGCGAGCCCGAGACCGAGCAGCGTGACGAGCAGCGGCACCGCGCCGATGTTGACGACCTTGGTCCAGAACTGCAGCGACTCGCTTTCGACGCGCAGGTTCTTGCGCAGTTCCTTGAGATCGCGGCGCGTCTCGATCGCCTTCTTCTTGAAGTTCTCGACTTCGACCTGCTGTTCGGGCGACATGGTCGCGGCCTGCGCACCGGCGCGCGACTTCTGGAGCGCGGTGAGTTTCTCCTGCGTCTGCTGCAGGTTGTCCTCGAGTTCCTTGATCTTGCCGAGATAGCTTTGCTGCGCGCGCGCTTCCATTTTCTGGATCACGGTCAGCGGCCGCGTGAATGCCGCCCGGCTGCGCAATTGCGTGAGATCGAAATCGCCTGCAACCTGCTCGACCAGGCTTTGCGCGAAATTGAGATTGCCGTTGCGCGGCACCGCGAGGCGCTGGCCGAAAACTTCCTGGATCTCGACCGCCGCGCCGTCGGTCAGCATGTCGACGTCGGACACCAGCACCACCGAGTTCTCCTTCACGGCTTCCGTGAGCTGAGCCTCACCCTTGGCGTCATCGGCTTTCGCGTCGACCTTCTTGGGATCCTTCGACGGCGGTTCGTAGGGCTTCGGCTTGCCCTCGGGGAATGCCGTCTTGAATTTGCCGGTCACGCGGATCGCCAGCGGATACGGCGAGCCGGCAGGCTGAAAACCGCGCGTCGACGGTTCCCCCGAAAGCGTCGCGATGATGAGATCGGCGAGCATCGCATTCGGCGAAGACTGCACCAGCACGGTCTGGGTCAGCCCTGCCGCGGGCTTGCCGGTGAACGTACTCGCGAACGGCAGCAGCAGCGTGCCGACCTGGCTCGAGACCACATCATCTTTGTTGAGAGCGTCGCCGTTGAGCGACAGCAGCGTCGGCAGAATACGCGGGCCTTCGCCGCTCGCATAGGTCAAGTCCGCGACGACCTTGCCCATTTCCATGCCGTAACCCCAGCTCTTGAGCAGGCGGTAAAAAGTCGACTGGCCCGCATTGTTGCCGCCGAACGGGTTCTGCAAATCGGGCTGCTGGTCGAAATACGCGTACGAATCGAGGAACGCGATCATCTTGCCCCCGCGCAAAATGAATTGGTCGAGCGCATATTCGCCGGCCTCGGATATATCGCGCGGGTGGATCACCAGCAGCACTTTGATGTCGTCGGGAATCTTGTCCGCTTTCATATCGACTTTCCTGACCGTGAAGATGTTCTGCAACTCGGTCGCCAGCGCCCACGGCTCGGTCGGCTGCTGCTTGGTCATCGGGTTCAACGGCCGTCCCAGCACCGGCAGGCCGCTCATGATGCCGACGACCGGCTTGGTGAGGGACGCCACGCGCGTGATCGCGCGCGTGATGTCGTACTCGAGCAATTGCTCGCGGTCCGGTGCCAGCACCGGCAGCGCCGCCTTCTGGTCGAGGAAGCTCACAGCGAGACCGAAATAGAACTTCTCCTGCGTGTTCGTCAGCTGGCCTTCGATGCCGTCGAGCACGGCGGAATCCTCGGCGTCCGAATCGGGCTCCGGATTCAGTTTCTCGATAATGACCTTGCCGTGGCCCGCGCGCTCGAACTCGGAGAGGAGGTCCTCGACGCGCTTGGCAAACGTCTTCAACCCCACCGGCACGACGCTGCTGCCCTGCGAAAAATAGAGGCGGATCTTGACCGGCGCCTCGAGCTTCCCGAGGATCGCCTCGGTGCCGTGCGACAGCGTGTAGACGCTGCCTTGGGTCAGGTCTACGCGCGCGTTGAGTGCGCCGAGCAGAAAGTTGACGGCGACCAGGATCGCCACCAGCGCGGCGACGCCGCCGGCCGAATAAACCAGTGTCGCAAAATGTTTTTTGTTCATGGCTCCGTATTCCTACTCTCAGCCCGCACGGTGGCCGCGAATCACGACCCCCGTGGTAAACAGCGCAAATCCGATCAAGGACAGGAAAAAAACGACGTCGCGCAAGTCGAGCACCCCGCGCTGAAAACCTTCGAAGTGCGTAATCACGCTGAACGACGCGATGGTTTGTACGAACGCCGGGTTCGCCCAGCGCACCAGGAGATCGGTCACCGGCGTGAAGCCGGCGAGGATCAGAAAGAGACAGATCACGACCGACACGATGAAGCTGATCACCTGGTTGCGCGTCATCGCCGAGGTCATGCAACTGATCGCGAGATAGGCGCCCGACAAGAGCGCGCTGCCGACGTAGCCGGCGAAAATAACGCCGTTATCCGGACTCCCGAGCCAGTTGACCGTGATCCACACCGGGAACGTCAACGCGAGCGCAAGGATCAGGAACGCCCACGACGCGAAAAACTTGCCGACGATCGCCTGCCACGTCGTGATCGGCATCGTCAGCAGCAATTCCAGCGTGCCGAGGCGCCGCTCTTCCGACCACAGGCGCATGCCGGCCGCGGGCACCAGAAACAGGTACAGCCACGGGTGCCACGTGAAGAACGACACCAGCGAAGCCTCGCCGCGCTCAAAAAAATTACCGACGGTGAACGTAAAGAAACCGGTCAGCAACAGGAAGATGACGAGAAACACGTACGCGACGGGCGACGTAAAGTAGCCGCCGAGTTCGCGCTTCATGATGGCTTTGATGTTGCTCCACGCGTTCATCTCAATGCGCTCCTTTGACCGTATCCGGCAGCGTGATCGAGCGGAAAACTTCGTCGAGCCGCCCCTCCTCGACGTGAATCTCGTCGAGCTGCCAGCTTTCGCGCCGCGCGAGGTCGGCGATGCTGCCGACGAACGCGCCGTTGCCGCCGCGCTCGCGCGGATACGCGCGCATCACGACGCTGCCGCCGGCGTCACTCACCACCTCGGTGCGCGCGGCGAGCGGCGCGAGCTTCGCGCCGAGCGTCGACGCGCTGGCGCTCTTCGTCGCGAAACGCACGGCACCGGCGAATTCCGAGCGTGCCTTCAATTCCTGCGGCGTGCCGCTGGCGACGATGCGGCCGCGGTCGATGATGATCACGCGCGTGCAGGCCGCCTCGACTTCTTCGAGTATATGCGTCGAGAACACGATCGCCTTCTTTTCGCCCATGCGCTTGATGAGACCGCGCACTTCGTGTTTCTGGTTCGGATCGAGCCCGTCTGTCGGCTCGTCGAGCACGAGTATGTCGGGATCGTGGATGATCGATTGCGCGAGGCAGGTGCGGTGCTTGTAGCCCTTTGAGAGCGTGTCTATGGTCTGGTAGAGCACTCCTTCGAGGAAACAGGTCTCGACCGCGGTATGGATCGCCTTCTTCTTGGCGTCGCCTTTGAGCCCGCGCAAATCTGCCGCGAAACCGAGGAAACCGTGCACGGTCATGTCGGCGTAACCGGGCGCATTTTCGGGCAGGTAGCCGATCAGGCGCTTGGCGGGCAATGGGTCCTCGACGATGTCGAAGCCGCCGATGGTGACGCTGCCCGACGTCGGGGGGTAAAAACCGGTGATGATGCGCATGGTGGTCGACTTGCCGGCGCCGTTCGGCCCGAGAAATCCGAGCACTTCGCCGCGTTCGACATTGAAAGAAATGTCGTCGACCGCATGCTTTGCGCCGAACGACTTCACCAGGTGCTCAACTTTTATCATTATGATTCCTCCGCCACGCCGGCCTTGCCGCCGGCCGGCGCGCTTCTCTTGTCTGCATCAATTGGTACGGTCGGACCGATTGAAGTCCGCTGCCGCTAATCGACCGTCCTGGCCTGCGTGAAGTTCCCGCCGGACGGCGATACCTGGGCTTGCGCGTACGTAAATCGTTGCGGCCGGTCGCCAATAGCCTGCTTCCCGCCGGACGCGGAGCCGGATTATCGCAGGTTTTCGCGCGCTGTGTGTATCCCCCCGCGCAGAGATGCCGCGTTATTCCGGCAGCGCATTCAGGAAATACATCGCCTTCAAAAGCGTGCTCGGCTCGCCGAGCGGACCGTACCAGCGCGCGTAGAGATTGAGGATATCGCCGCTGCGGTACAGGCGCGCGAGCTCGCGGTTGACCGCGAGCCGGAGATCAGCGTCGCGCCTTAACATTAACGCGTACGGTTCGTACGAAAACATCTCTTCGCTCAAGCGGTACGACTGCGCGTCGATCGCGTTCAATGCGAGCCCGATCAGGATCATGCGGTCCGACGCATAAGCATCGATCCGGTCTTCGCGCAGCGCACCGAACCCTTCGGCATGGGTTTGCACGGGAATGATTTCCGCGGCGACTTGCGCCTGGTCGAGCGCGGCTTTCAGCACTTTCTCGGTCGTGGTGCCGGGAATCACGCTGATTTTTTTCCCGGCCAGATCTTTCACCGTCGCGATTTTCGCCCGCCCCTTGCTGATAAAGCTGCCGCCATCGACAAACGTCATGTTGCTGAAATCGACCTTCTCCTCGCGCGACAGGGTATGCGTCGTCGAGCCGCATTCGATGTCGATCGCGCCCTTGATCGTCGCGGAAATGCGCGTGCTGACGTCCACCTTGACCCATTTGACCCTAAGTTCAGAGAGCCCCAGCTGCTGCTGGATGCCGTCGGCGATACGTTTGCACAGGTCCACCGAATAGCCCTGCGGCCGGTTGTCGTTGCCCACGAATGAAAACGGCACCGCGGTTTCGCTGTAACCCAGCGTGATGGTTTTCGCCGCCTTGATTTTCTTGAGCGCGCCCGGCGGTTCCGCCGCCCACGGTGTCGATGCGCACACGCACGTCAGTGCACAGGCCACAATCAGATTTTTCAAGTGCGTTTCCCCAAAAAAGGCGCCTCTGGATAGAGAGACCGTTGCCGGAATCTGGCGTGCCGCGATCAGCAAACGATGGTGCCGGGTAAAGGATTCGAACCCTCGACCGTCGCATTACAAATGCGCTGCTCTACCAACTGAGCTAACCCGGCCCGGTGGGGATTTTCTCATATTTGGCGCCCGCCTCAGCAACATCCGCGTTGGGGGGGGGGGCACACAATAGCGGGCGGTATGCGGTTCACGCGCGCTCAGCGCGCGGGCTGGGGAATCACTTCAAACGCATTTTCGACATGACGCACCCGGTCGCCGACCTTGAAGTCGGGCTCGATCTCATACGTCGCGAATCCGAACTGGCCGTTGTCATAACGGATGGTGGTTTCCCACACGCTGCGCATGACCGGTTCGCGCTGCACGCGCTGCGCGCCGCCGGTGCCGATGCTGAAGAGCGGTACCGCCTGCGTTTCATTGCCGGTGCCGCCGGCATGGGGAGAAGACGCGACGCTCGGCAGCAAATTACGCTCGGGCGCGACGGGTTTTTCGATTCGCCGGATGTTGTAAACCATGCCGCATTCGGGGCACAGAATGACCACGCGCGGCTTGCCGGCCGGCGCCTCGTCGGCGGCATGCCCGGTCAGCCCGGCAAGACAAAGCCCGACCAGCGCGGCGGCGGCAAGATCGCGATCGATATTTTTGCGCATGATCATTGAGGCGGGCGGCTAATCAGGCACAGGCTACACGTGCTGTCGCTTGCGGGCAACCGCGGCATCACAAAAAAGCGGCAGTAAAATTGTGGCGGATGCCGCCGTCATCGAATCATCATTGAATCCGCCAGAGTTGACGTGGCCCCTGATCATTCAGGAAAGCGGCCGCGGCGCGATACGCTCCGTGTGCGTGCGCTGCTGCTACTTGACGATCTGCAGTTTGGGCTTGCCGCCGGGGGCCGGGGGCGTAGGTGCGGATGCGTCCTCGGCCGGTGCGGCGGACGACGGCTCGGGCTGAAAAAACAGGCCCTGGCTGTTTTCCTTCGCAAAAATTCCCTGCACTGCCGCGACTGGAATCGAGCACTCGCGCGATACGCCGGAAAACCGCGCGGCAAACTGTATCATGTCATCGCCTACCGTCAGCCGGTGTGCCGCATCCGGACTGATGTTGAGCACGATTTCGCCGTTTTTCACGTGCTCCATCGGCACCCGCGTGTTCGCGTCGACCTTGACAGACAGGTAAGCCGTAAATCCGCTGTCGCTGCACCATTCGCAAATGGCGCGGATCAGATAAGGTTTGGTCGAGCGCTCTTTGGCCATGGCCACATTTGCCTTACTTGCGCATGACCTTTTCGGACGCGGTCAGCGAGTCGATGAACGCGGGCCGGCTGAAGAGGCGCTCAGCGTATTTCATCAGCGGCGCCGCCTGCTTCGGCAGCTGGATGTCGTAATAGTCGAGCCGCCACAGGAGCGGGACGATCGCCACGTCGAGCATCGAGAACTCGTCGCCCAGCATGTATTTCTGCTTGGTGAACACCGGCGCGATCTGCGCGAGATTATCGCGAATTGCGGCGCGGGCCTTGTCGGCGAGACGCTGGTTGCCCTTCTCGAGCGTTTCCACGTGCGTGAACATTTCGTGCTCGAAGCGGAACAGGAAAAGCCGCGCGCGCGCGCGCATCACGGGATCGGCCGGCATCAACTGCGGATGCGGAAAACGATCGTCAATGTACTCGTTGATAATGTTCGATTCGTACAGCATGAGGTCGCGCTCGACCAGCACGGGGACCTGGTTGTACGGATTCATCACCGCCAGGTCCTCCGGTTTGTTGTGCAGATCAACGTCGACGATCTGGAAATCCATGCCTTTTTCATACAGCACGTTGCGGCAGCGCTGGCTGAAAGGACAGGTCGTGCCTGAATATAAGGTCATCATAGAGGCACCGTTTAGTGAACGTCCTTCCAGTAGGATTTCTTGAGAGCAAATACCAGGATGAAAAGCACGCCGAGCAGCATCAGCACGTAGAAACCGACCTGGCGGCGCTCAAGCCGCGCGGGTTCGGCCATGTAGCTCATGTAGTTGACGAGATCGGTCACCGCCTTTTCATAGTCGACCGGCGACAACGTGCCCGCGCCGGGGGTCAACGTTTTCAGCACGAAGCGTTCGGTCGTCTTGCCGTCTTTGGTCTCGCGCGCCTCCTCGAGCTGGGCCACGCCCTTGGTGGCGATCAGCGCGGCTGTCGCAGCGTGCTCGGACTCGAATACTTCCTCGTGCAGTTGCGCCTGCCCGTCCAACTGCCACAACACGTGCGGCATGCCGACATTGGCAAACACGAGATTGTTCCATCCCGTCGGCCGCGACGGATCACGGTAGAACGACCGCAAGTACGTATATATCCAGTCGGCACCGCTGCCCGCGCTCGAGCTGCGCGAGCGCGCGGTCACGGTGAGATCGGGGGGGGCTACGCCGAACCATGCCTTGGCATCCTTGCGATCCATCGCGGACTGCATCAATTCGCCGACTTTTACGCCGGTGAATATCAGGTTGTCCTTGATCTGCACTTCGGTGAGTCCGAGATCCCGCAACCGGTTGTAGCGCATGTAACCGGCGGTGTGGCAGTTCAGGCAATAGTTGACGAACAGCTTGGCGCCGTTCTGCAGCGAAGCGAGATCGTGCGAATTGATCGGCGCGGTCTGCAGGCGCGGGCCTTCGTTCGCGACCGCCGCCAGCGGCACCAACCACGCAACGCAGGCCGCGATGCGGACGAATCTTTTGATCGAGGCGCTTACCATGTCAACCTCGCCGGTTCCGGTTTGCATTGGTCGATTTTCGAATACCACGGCATCAGGATGAAAAACAGGAAATAGATCGCCGTGCAGACGCGCGCTACGACGGTCGCGCGGTCGGCATTACCCAGCCACGCGCCGAATTGTCCCCACACGTTGGTCGGTTCGGTGCCGAGGTACCCCAGCACCAGGAAGACGACCACGAATGCGGCGACCGCGCCCTTGAACAGCGGACCCTTGTAGCGGATCGACTTCACCGGGCTGCGATCGAGCCACGGCAGCAGGAACAGGATCATCGTCGCCGCGCCCATCGCGAGTACGCCCGGAAACTGCGAGTTGAAGAGCGGCGGTATCGCGCGCAGGATCGAATAGTACGGCGTGAAATACCACACCGGCGCGATATGCGGCGGCGTCTTCAGCGGATCGGCCGGAATGAAATTGTTGTACTCGAGAAAGTAACCGCCCATTTCCGGCAGAAAGAACATGATCACCGAAAAAACGATCAGGAACACCACGACGCCGAGCGCATCCTTGATCGAGTAATAGGGATGAGAGTAGATGCCGTCGAGCGGCAGTCCGGTTTGCGGGTCCTTCGGCTGCTTCTTGATCTCCACGCCGTCCGGATTGTTGGATCCGACTTCGTGCAGCGCGGTCAGGTGCGCGGCGACGAGGCCCAGCAACACGAGAGGAATCGCAATCACGTGGAACGCGAAGAAGCGGTTGAGCGTCGCATCGGATATGACGTAATCGCCGCGTATCCATTCCGAGAGGTCCGGACCTATGAACGGCACCGCGCCGAACAGGTTGACGATCACCTGCGCGCCCCAGTACGACATCTGGCCCCACGGCAGGAGGTAGCCGAAAAACGCCTCGCCCATCAGGCACAGGTAAATGAGCATGCCGAATACCCACAAGAGCTCGCGCGGCTTGCGATAGGAACCGTAAAGCAGCCCGCGGAACATGTGCAGGTAAACGCAGATGAAAAACGCCGACGCGCCGGTCGAATGCATGTAGCGGATGATCCAGCCGCCCCACACGTCGCGCATGATGTACTCGACGGAAGCGAAGGCCTGCGTGGCATCGGGCTTGTAATTCATGGTCAGAAATATGCCGGTGGCGATTTGCAGAACCAGCACGAAAGCCGATAGCGAACCGAAGTAGTACCAGAAATTGAAATTCTTGGGCGCCACGTACTTGCCCCACTGCTCTTCCCACAACTTGATCAGCGGAAAGCGGGCGTCGACCCAGGTAAGCAGTCCGCTCAAAGCGCCGTTGAGCGGGCCGGCGCAGGTGATCGTGACGGGTTGTTTTTCGAGAGCGGCCATGTCTACGCCCCCTTCGTGTCGTCGCCAATGATGATCTTGGCGTCGCCGACAAACTTGTACTTCGGCACTTCGAGATTTTTAGGCGCCGGCGAACCCGCGAATACGCGACCGGCGAAATCGAATTTGGAACCGTGGCACGGACAGAAAAATCCGCCGTTCCAGTCCTGTCCCATGTCGGCCTTTGCGTCGACCGACTTGTACTGGGGCGAGCAGCCAAGATGCGTGCACACGCCCTCGAGCACGACAATGTCGGGCTTGATCGAACGGTATTCGTTTTTCGCGTAATCGGGCTGCTGGAGAACTTCGGAATTCGGATCCGACACCTTGGAATCGCTCTTCTTGATGCCTTCGAGCATTTCCTTGGTACGGCTGATGATCCACACCGGCTTACCGCGATATTCGACGATCTGCATTTCGCCCGGCGCCAACTTGGAGATGTCGACTTCCACCGGAGCGCCCGCGGCTTTTGCGCGTTCGGATGGAAACATGCTGCCGGCGAACGGCACGGCGGTTGCTACCGCGGCGACCCCGCCCACGACGCCGGTGGCGACCATCAGAAAACCGCGTTTACCTTGATCCACTTCCTGATCCGACATGGAATTTCCCCGCTGGCGAATTGACAAAAAGCGGTAGTTTAGCGAATTCCGCGCAAAAACTTAAGCAAAACCTGAAAATAGTCCATTGGTTCAGGGAATTGCCGTCGATTTTCGGATGCCCGCCGCCACCCCGATCCGGGCTAAACCGGGTTGGCGATGTCGATGAAGTGATGCTCGAGGGCGAAGCGCGTGGCCACGTGTTCGCCGAGCGCGCGGATGCCGTAACGCTCGGTCGCATGATGACCCGCAGCGATGTACGCAATGCCGGTTTCGCGCGCGAGATGCACGGTCTGTTCCGATATCTCGCCTGAAATATACGCGTCGACGCCGAGCCGCACCGCATCCTCAAGATAACCTTGCGCCGCGCCAGTGCACCACGCGACGCGCTTCACGGGCTTATTTTCGTCACCGACGATCTGCGGTATGCGGTTCAAGCGCGCGCAGATGCGGCGGCCGAGTTCGCCGACCGTCGGCGGCGATGCAAATACGCCGTGCGCACCGAGATTCTGCTCGCCGAACGAGCCTGCATACGGCAGTTCGAGTTCGCGCGCGAGTTGCGCATTGTTGCCGACATCGGGATGCGCATCGAGCGGCAAATGAAATGCAAAAAGATTGAGGTCGTTTTTGAGCAACGCCGCGAGGCGGTCGCGCCGCGTGCCCGTTATGCGCGCGTCTTCGCCGCGCCAGAAATAGCCGTGATGCACGAGCAGCGCATCGGCGCCGCGCTCGATCGCCGCACGCACCAGGGCGAGCGATGCGGTGACGCCGGACACGATTACGCGGACTTCGGCGCGCCCTTCCACCTGCAGCCCGTTTGGGCAATAATCGCGAAAACGGTCGACATCGAGATATAAATTAAGATAGCTCTCGAGTTCAGTGCGTTGCATGGGGAATTTTGACCCTGACACTCCAGCGCGCATTTTAACCCGATTACAACTTCGAGTTCCGCGGCGACACGCTCTATGCGTAAACTTTGGCTGATTTTTGCCCAGACCACGACGATCTGCCTCGCCATTTTGTTTGTGGTCTCGACGCTGCGGCCCGAACTGCTCGGGCCGAATACGCGCGGGAGTGTCGACGTCATAACGACGCGAGAGACGCCGCCAGGCGCCGCGCCGCGCGCCGTCGCGTCCTATAGCGACGCGGCCAGAAAAGCGATGCCGACAGTCGTCAATATCTACACCAGCAAGGAAACCAAGGTCGCGCGCCATCCGTTCATGGACGACCCGGTGTTCCGCTATTTTTTCGGCGAGCAAGCCGATGCGCAGATGCAGCGCAGTTCAAGCCTGGGGTCC
>CAZEAX010000020.1:0-22039 GCA_964510405.1 uncultured Streptomyces sp.
GATCATCGATCAGGATGTCGGCGTTTTGCCGCTCGTATTCGATCTGAGCGCCGTCCAGCCGCGACACCAGTTGATCGAGCGTGTCCTGGTCGGGCACGACGACAGTGAACTCGCGCAAGCCGACGGAATCTTCCGGCGGACGCGGCGCGTTCACGGGCGGCATCGGCGCCTTGCGCTCCTCGGCTGCGGGCGGCACGTTTGCCGGTGGTTGCGCTGTCTTGCGCTCTTCCGGCGGACGCGGTGACCTGCGTTCTTCGGGCGGCCGTGCCACCGCCGACGGCGGCGGAGGCGCTTTCTGAACTTCGGGCGGCGGCGCTTTCGGCGCCTCGGGCGCGCGCGGCACACTCGGCGGCGGCGCGGCCTTCTGCACTTCAGCCGGCACGGACTTGGCGGGCTCCGGCGGCGACGCTTTTGCCGGCGGTTGCGGTACCGGACGTTGCTCGGACGGCGCTGCATTGCGTACTTCCGGCGGACGCGGCGCTGTCGCCGGTGTCTGCGGCGCGCTCAGCGGCGGTTGCGGCGCCTTCTGCGTTTCGGGCGGTCGACGTTCTCCGCGCTCGAACGGCGTGCCTTTTTGGGCTTCGGGCGGTTGCGCCGCTTTCCGCGATTCGGTCGTCTGAGGTTGCTTCTGCGCTTCGGGCGGCGGCGTTCCTTTCTTGCTTTCGAGCGCCGATCCTTTTTGCGCTTCAGGCGGTTGCTGTGTCTTCTGCGTTTCAGCCGGCGCTGGACCTTTCCTGGCGTCGGACGGCGATCCTTTTTGCGCCTCCCTTTGGCGCGGCGCGTCCCGCGCAACCGCAGGCTTGGACGGCGGCGCTGCTGCGGGCTGCTTCGGAGGAGCGACAACTTTGACGTCCGTCATCGGCGCCGGTGCCGCAGGTTTCACCGTGGCAAGCTTTGCCGCGTCGAGCGGCCTGCCGGGTTGCGCCGCGAGTCCGCGCTCTTTCGCGGCAAACGGAACTGGCGCGGCCGGCGGACGTTCTTTCGCAACGACCGGCCGTGCCCGCGCTTCCGCCGGCGGCCGATGCCCGGCGGGCGCGCCGCCATGCACGCTCGTCTGCACCGGCGCGACTGCAGCCACCGGCGTGACCGTCGCTTTCGCGGCGGCGTCGCGCGGCATTTCCACCCTCGATTTTGCGACCGGCCGCGATTGCGCGAACGCGGCCGCCGGCACCGCGACTACCGCGCCCGGCACCCGCTGGTTGACGTAGGTTACGTTGGTCACGCGCGTGTTGTTGTACACGTTCGTGATCGTCGTGTTGTTGACCGTGGTGTTGCTCGTATTGACGTTGTTGAAATAGGCGCGGCTGACCGGATACGCGGGTCGATAGACGTCGCGCGGGCCGAGCGGAAACCAGCCGACGTTGCCGTCGTTGCGGTTGGAAATCGCCGCACCGACGACGGCGCCGGCGATGAACGCGACCAGCGCCGGCGCGTACACGGGCTGCGCGCTCGACGGACCCGGCACCCAGCCCCAGTTGCCGCCCGTATTGGCCCAACGTCCGTAATGCGAAACTGCGAATCCCCATGGCGCATCGTCAACCCAGGTCCAGCCCCACGGCTCGACCCACGCCCAGTGCCCGTCGTGGTACGGTGCCCAACCCGCGGCCACGTGATTCGGATACCACACGTTGCCGTACTCGGCGGTGCGGCGCCAGGTGCCGTTGTCATCGAGATCTTCGTAGCCGATCACGTCGCGCGACACGTAGCGCGCCGACACCGAATTGTCGGCGCGGCGGTAACGGGTGTCGGACCATTGGTCGAATTCGTCGCTCCGCGGCGTCTCGAGATTGTCGTAGTCGCGCAGGTCGGTCCCGTAGAAACGGTAATTCTGTCCGGCATTGACCAGGTACGACGCGCCGTCGCCGTAGACTTCGGCCTGCCCGTTGCGCGTCGCGACGGTCGTCGCATCATTGGCCGGATCGACATCGACGCGGTAGCCGCCCGGCTTGCGGATCGAATACGCGAGATTCGGCGTATCGATTTCGACCGCATCGCGCGGGCCTAGGCGCCGCACGCGGGCGTTCACCGTGCCCTGCTCGACTTGCAGTTGCGCCATGCGATTGTCGAGATTAAGCAGCGTGACGCTGGTGCCGGCGGCCAGGTAAAACACCGCTGCGCCGACCTGCAACTCGGCGCGTGCGCCGTTATCCACCCACAAGCGGTCGCCCGTGATCAAGGGCCGGTTTACGGCCGCTTCCACCCAATCGTCTTCACCGGCCGGGGAAAAACTTACCGCGCCGCTGATATAAGAGAGCCGCGCGACGCGCGACGGCGGATCGGCGCTGGCCCACCCCGACCAGACCAACACGATGGCGCCGCACAACAATGCGGCGGACCAATTGCGGATTATTTTTATTCTGCTATCGATATGCATGACCAATCTCCACGGACGCCGGCGTATTCAGGATTCGCGCCGCACGCTGTCCCGCTCCACTCATAGGCGCGGGAAAACCGGGCGGCGCGATCGTGCATTATGCCGGCATCGTAAGCGTCCGCACCGAACGGCTCTGTTCGGTGCCGTACAGAAGTGCGCGGCGGGCTGGTGCGCAAGGCATGGGCCTAAGAGACCGGGGCAGGAGCCAGTGGTCCGACTTTTACCGGGGCAATTCGCTTTTAATCGGTTTTAATGTTGGCCTGCCGAATGACGCGCTTCCATTTCACGCGCTCATCGTTGATATAGCGCTCGAGCGGCGGCCCCGTCAGCACCACAGGCTCCGCGCCAAGGCTCATGATTCGCGCGCGGACGTCCTCCCTGCTCAACACGCCGGTGATCTCGCGCACGAGGCGGCTGCGGATTTCGACAGGTGCTCCGGTTCGCACGAGCAGGGCAAACCAACCGGTCGTCTCGAAGCCCGGGATGGTCTCATCGATGGCTGGCACCCCGGGCAGCAGAGTGGTGCGCGTCTTGCTGGTCACGCCCAGCGCCCGCACGCGGCCCGATTGCACGTGAGGTATCGCGGTGGTGATGCTGTCGAACAGGAGTTGCACTTGGCCGCCGAGAAGCGCGACCTGCGCCGGCCCCGCGCCGCGGAACGGCACGTGCGTGATGCCGATTTGCACAAGCTGCTTCATCAGTTCGAGGCTTAGGTGACCCGTCGTGCCATTGCTGGCCGAGCCGGCGGTCAGCGCGCCGGGCCTTTCCTTCGCAACGCGAATCACATCAGCAACGGAGTTCAGGTTCGCCGCGGGATGCGCAAGCAAGACCTGGAAGGCGGTGGCGACGGTGCTGAGCGGGACGAGGTCTTTCTCGGGATCGTAATTGAGCCTGGCGTAGAGGGACTGGTTGATCGTCACGGTTGCGACGGTGCCCATCACGAGGGTATAGCCGTCGGGTTCGGAGCGCGCTGCGATTTCGGAACCGAGGTTGCCGCCGGCGCCGGGACGGTTGTCCACGATCACCATTTGGCCGAGCCCATCTCCCATCCGCGTCGCCACCATCCGCGCCACCACGTCGGTGCTGCCGCCCGGCGGGAACGGGACGATCATGCGGATCGGCCGCGTAGGATACAGCGCCGCAGCATGCGCGTGAACCACCGCGAATGCCAGCGCCATAAGCAAGAAACCCGCCCTCACCTGCTTTTCCAATGCGCGAGACAGAACAACGAAGTCACGTCTTGCAACCACACAGTTCTCTCGCTGCGCTTTCAGCGCGACAAACCGTCGATGATATAGTCGCGCATCACTCCGGACTGATCCCCGCCTGCTTCGCCACGCGCTGCCATTTTTCGATTTCACTCTTGATAAAAGCACCATGCTGCTCCGGCGTATTGCCGATCGGATCGGCGCCACGATCGAGCAGGTCGTTGCGAACCGCTGGATCGTTGAGCGCCTTGACGAGCGCACCGTTCAGTTTTTCGACGATCGACTTCGGCATGTTCGCAGGTCCGATCCAGCTGAAGCCGCTGCTGACGACGAAGCCTGGTACGCCGGCTTCCTGCATCGTCGGCACGTCGGGCAACGTCGGCGAACGCGTCTCGCCGCATTGCGCGATCATGCGCAGGCGCCCCGCGCGCACGTTCGAGATCACGACCGGGATGCTCGCGATCGTCAACTGCACGTGACCGGCGATTGCATCGACCGTCGCGGGCGCAACCCCCTTGTAAGGCACGTGCACGAGCTTGACGTTGGCCTGCGAATTCAGCAACTCGCCCGCGAGATGCCCGACCGTGCCGGGGCCGGCGCTCGAGAAAAATATCTGACCCGGCTTCGCGCGCGCAAGCGCGATCAACTCTTTCACGTTTTTCACCGGCAACGAAGGATGCACGACGACCACCGCAGGAATGTCGACGACGAGACCGAGCGGCGTAAAGTCCTTCACCGTGTCGTACGGCAGGTTCTTGATCAGCGCCGGATTGAAAAGGAAACTCGCTGCGACGATCGCCGTCGTGTAGCCGTCGGGCGCGCTCTTCGCCGTCATGTCCGCACCGATCACGCCGCCTGCGCCCGCGCGATAGTCGAGCACGAACTGCTGGCCGACGAGCTCGCCCATTTTCGGCGCGATCACGCGGAACACAATGTCGCTGTTGCCGCCCGGCGCAGCGGGATTGATCACGCGGATCGGTTTGGCGGGATACTGCTGCGCGAGCGCCGCGCATGTCACGAACAATGCGCCCGTCACACCGCCCGACACGAAATTTCGCACCCTCATTGCAGCACCTTCCTCGGTTTTGAACTGCAAACGCGCATGCTTTTCGCGCAGTATATCCCGCCCGCCGTGTGCGCTGTCGCCGCAAACGCTACAATACGGCCTCCCCGCCATACAAACAGCATCCGGAGTCACCGCATGAATGCACCCGCTACCACTCTCGCCCGCACCGGCGGTCAATTGCTGGTCGATGCGCTCAAAATCCACGGCGTCGACATGGCGTTCGGCGTGCCGGGCGAAAGCTATCTGTCGGTGCTCGACGCCTTGTACGATGCGCGCGACGAGATCAAATTCGTGATCTGCCGCCAGGAAGGCGGCGCGGCGAACATGGCGGAAGCATACGGCAAGATGACCGGCCGCCCCGGCATCTGCTTCGTCACGCGAGGGCCCGGCGCGACCAACGCGAGCATCGGCCTGCACACCGCATTCCAGGATTCGACGCCGTTGATCCTCTTCATCGGCCAGATCGACAGCGAGTACACCGAACGCGAATCGTTCCAGGAAATCGATTACCGGCGCATGTACGGCCAGATGGCGAAGTGGGTCGCGCAGATCGACCGCGCGGACCGCGTGCCCGAAATGGTGAGCCATGCGTTTCATCTCGCGGTATCGGGCCGGCCCGGTCCCGTGGTGCTCGCATTGCCCGAAGACATGCAGACGACGCGCGCGACCGTCGCCGACACCGCGCGCTACCAGCGGGTCGCAGCACACCCCGGTGCCGCCGACATGCAGAAGCTGCGCGAGATGATCGCGCAAGCCGAGCGCCCGTTCATCATGCTGGGCGGCGGCGGCTGGGACAAAAAAGCGTGCGACGATATCCAGGCATTCGTGGCCGCGAACGCGCTGCCGGTGGCGTGCACCTACCGCTGCCAGGATTTGTTCGACAACCGGCATCCGAATTACGTCGGCGACGTCGCGGTGGGGATGAATCCCGCGATCGAGCAACGCATCCGCAACGCGGACCTCCTGGTCGCAATCGGCCCGCGGCTCGGCGAATGGACGACTATCAACTACACGCTCATCGACATTCCGCGGCCGAAGCAGAAATTCGTCCACGTGCACAGCGGCGCGGAGGAACTCGGCCGCGTCTATCAGGCCGATCTCCTGATCAACGCCGGCATGCCGGAATTCGCGTCCGCTGCCCGCGAGCTCAAACCGGTGCCGGGACGATGGGTGGAATCCACTCAGGCGGCGCGCGCCGAATACGAAGCGTGGCAGAAACCCGTCAAGGTGCCGGGCGCGCTCAACATGAGCGAAGTGATCCTGTATTTGAAGAAGCGCCTGCCGCCCGAAGCCATCCTCACCAACGGCGCCGGCAACTTCACGTTGTGGGCGCACCGTTTCTACCAGTACACCGGTTTTCGCACGCAGCTCGGACCGACGAGCGGCGCGATGGGTTATGGCGTGCCGGCCGGCGTCGCGGCGAAACTCGTGCATCCCGACCGCCCCGTCATCGCGTTTGCCGGCGACGGCGACTTCCTGATGAACGGCCAGGAACTCGCAACCGCCGCGCAGTACGACGCGAAAGTAATTTTCATCGTGATCAACAACGGCATGTACGGCACGATCCGCATGCACCAGGAAAAGCATTATCCCGGCCGCGTCAGCGGCACCAGCCTCAAAAATCCCGACTTCGCGGCGCTCGCCCGCGCGTACGGCCTGCACGGCGAGATCGTCGAGAAAACCGCCGACTTCGAAGCGGCGTTCGAGCGCGCGTGGAATGCCAAGACCGCGGCGTTGCTTGAACTGCGCATCGACCCCGACGCCGTTTCTCCGCGCACGACTTTGTCCGCGATCCGCGCTGAGGCGCTTAAGAACGTGAAAACGTGAAGCAATGAAGGGGGGAATGAGCACCCCTCACCCTAGCCCTCTCCCCGGAAACGGGGCGAGGGGATTTTCACTCTTTCACAGATTTCAACCCATGCTTAGATACATCAACGAAAAAGAAGTCGCGCAAATCCTGACGATGCCGAAGACGCTTGAACTCGTCGAGGCATCGCTCAAAGCGCGCGCCGAAGGCCGCGCGGTCGACGTGCCACGCGTGCGGGCACGCGCGCCGGCCGGCACTTTGCATATTCTCGAAGCGGCCGCGCCCGACCTGAAGCTGATCGGCTACAAGGCCTATTACTCGAATCCCGGCAAAGGCTCGCGCTATCACGTGCACCTCTTCGACACCGACAGCGGCAACCTGGTCGCAATGATAGAAGCGAGTTACTTGGGCATGGTTCGCACGGGTGCGGCCAGCGGAGTCGCGACGCGCTACATGGCGCGCGAGGATGCAGCGACCGTCGGCATGATAGGCGCGGGCAAGCAGGCGGTGGGACAACTCGAAGCGGTATGCGCCGTGCGCAAAATACGCCATGTGAAGGTCTACAGCCGCAACATCGAACGCGCGCGCGGATTTTGCGATACGTTGAGCGCGAAACTCGGCGTCAAGATGGAAGCGGTCGCCACGGCCGCCGACGCCGTGCGCGGTGCCGATGTCATCAACGTGATCACGAAAGCCGCCGCGCCGGTATTGCTCGGCGAATGGCTGGAGCCCGGCCAGCACATCAACGCCGCCGGCTCCAACGCCCTCACCCGCCGCGAGCTCGATGTCGCCGCGATCACGCGCTGCGCGCGCGTCGTGGTCGATGCGCGCGGCACCGCGCGCAACGAATGCGGCGACCTGCTGCCCTTGATCGAAAGCGGCAAGCTCGACTGGGACGCGCTGCCGGAACTCGGCGAGGTAATCGTCGGACGCATTCCGGGACGCAAATCGCGCGACGAGATCACGCTCTACGAATCGCACGGCATGGGCATCCAGGACATCTACACGGGCCATCACATCCTCGACGTCGCGCGCAAACAGAACATCGGCATCGATCTGCCGGTCGGCGGCTGATCGCGCAAACCCTTTAAACAGAAAACCTTTCGCCACAGAGAGCACACAGAACACCGAGGAATGCAGAAAAAATCCTCTCTTTTGATTCTGATTTGTTATCCCTCTGTGAACTCTGTGCTCTCTGTGGCAAAAATTCTTATCTTTTAGGAATCCATTTATGACTTCAGTCTCAGGAAAAATCGGTTTCGTCGGCATCGGCGCGATGGGCACGCCGATGGCAACCAATCTCGCCAAAGCGGGCTACAAGCTCGTGATCTACGACACCGAAGCCAAGCGCACGCAGCCGCTCGCCTCGACGCTTGAAATCGAAGTCGCCGGCAGCCTCGAAGAGGTCGGCGCGATGTGCGGCACCGTCATCACCATGCTGCCGGACGGCAAGATCGTGCGCAAAGCGGTCTGCGGCGCGGCCGACAGCTTCAAGGACAGCATCGCGGCCACGCTCAAAGCCGGTTCGCTCCTCATCGACATGAGCTCGTCGTCGCCGGTCGGAACACGCGAACTCGGCGCACTGCTCGAAAAGCGCGGCATCAAGCTGATCGACGCGCCGGTTTCCAACGGCGTCAAGGGCGCGACTGCCGCGACGCTCGCGATCATGGTCGGCGGCGACGCGGCGACATTCGCGCAGGTAAAGCCGATGCTCGAAAAACTCGGCAACCAGATTTTCCACGCCGGCCCGTTGGGCGCGGGCCACGCGATCAAGGCGCTCAACAACTACGTCTCGGCCGCCGGGCTCGTCGCCGCCTGCGAAGCCGTGGTCGCCGGACAGCGCTTCGGTCTCGATCCCAACGTCATCGTCGATATCCTCAACGCTTCGAGCGGCATGAACAACACGACCAAGAACAAATTCAAGCAGCACATGCTGTCGGGTACTTACGGCGCGGGCTTCTTCACCGGCCTGATGGCGAAGGACGTGCGCACCGCGCTCGAAGTCGTCAAGGCGACGGACACGTCCAGCCTGCTGGCAGCGCCGTGCACCGATATCTGGAACAAAATGGAACAGGATCTGGGCTTCACCTCCGATCACACGGAGATGTTCCGTTACGTCGACAAGCTCCTGCGCTGAGCCGCCAGCGCATACGCGTCTTCCACGAGTTTCAGCGTCTTGAGATTGTCGTCCGGGCTCGTCTCGAACGGCAGGCTGGCCCTTAACCGCTCGACAAAGTGCGCGATGCCGGCGTCGAAGCACGCCTGGTAGGCGGCGGCGTAATCGACGGCAATATGCTCCGTCGAAGCGCCTCGCAACTCGATACCCGCGCCGTCGAGTATCACGCTCGCGTGCGTGCCGATGATCTCGATGCGATCAGACACCACAGTGCCGAAACCGGGCGCGACGAAACTTCCGGCGACCACCACCGGCGCGCCGGCGGCGGTTTCCAGCATCAGCGTAGCCAGCGTCTCGCCGGGCATGTCGGGCTCGGTGTGCAGCGTGCGCGCTGCGATCATCGTCATTTCCCCCAGCAAAAAGCGCAGCACGTCGAGCTGGTGGATCAGCGTTTCGGCGATCATCAGGCGCGGCTCGCGCGCCATGAACGGCGCGCGCTCGACGGCGGGCCGGCAGCCGTTCGCATCCTTGATGAAACCCGAACGGTGCATGGTCAACACGCAGTGGCGCACCGGCCCGACCCGGCCTTCGTCGATCCAGCGGCGGATCATGCGAAAGTGCGGCGCGAAGCGGCGGTTCTCATGCACCATCAGACGAATGCGCCCCGCGACTTCTGCGGCGAGCGATTCGGCTTCGGCGAGCGTGGGCGCGAGGGGCTTCTGGCACAACACGTGAACGCGATGCGCGGCGGCGAGGCGCGTTAGTTCTACGTGCGTCTCGCGCCACGTCGCGATATCGACCGCGTCGAGTTTTTCCGCGGCAAACATCGCCGATGCGTCGGCGTACACGGCGGGAATCGAGTACGCGCCGGCCCGCGTTCGCGCGCGTGCAACATCGCGGTCGCACACGGCCACGACGGCCGCGTCTTCGACTTTTTGCCACGCGGCGAGATGATAGTGCGAAATATCGCCGGCCCCGATCAGGCCGACGCGCAACTTTGCAATCACTGCAATTCTGCGATCACTCTAAGGCTGATCGGCGCTGATATGGGCAGCGTTCGCGACCTTCGTGTACTTCGCAACCTCCACCTTGAACATTTGGGCGGCCTCTTCCATCGAATTGCCGACCACCTCCGCGCCCAATCCCGCCATGCGCTCCTTGATATCCGGCAGCGCCAGCACTTTGAGCATTTCGCGGTTGAGCAGGACGACGATCTCGCGCGGGGTTTTCGCCGGGATCACCGCGCCGTACCACGTGCTCATCTGGTAGCCGGGCACGCCCGACTCCGCGATGGTCGGCACGTCGGGCAGCGCTCCCACCCGCTTGTCCATGGTCACCGCGATGGCGCGCACGCGGCCCGACTGGATGTGCGGCATGATCGGCGGCGCGGTATTGAAGGCCAGCATGACCTGCCCGCCGACCAGATCGACCGCCATCGGCGCGCCACCCTTATAGGGGATGGCCAGCATATCGGTCTTCGTCATCATCTTGAACATCTCGCCGGCGAAATGCTCGGGACTGCCGACGCCCGACGTCGCATAAGTGAGCGTGCCGGGCTTTGCCTTCGCCAGCGCGATCAATTCCTTCACGGTCTTCACCGGCAGCGAAGGATGCAGGCACAGCACGTTGGGCACGTTGGTGACGACAGTGATCGGCGCGAAATCGCGCTCGATGTCGTAACCCAGGTTCTTGTAGACGGGCTTGCTCATGATGTGTGCAACGGACATGAACAAGATGGTGTAGCCATCCGCCGGCGCATCGGCCGCCACTTTCGCCGCGATATTGGCGTTGGCACCCGGCCGGTTTTCGACCACGAATTGCTGCTTGAGGGATTCGGACAGCCTGGCGCCGATCGCGCGCGCCATGATGTCGGTGCCGCCGCCGGGCGCGTAGCCGACGAGGATGCGCACGGGCTTGTTCGGATAACCCTGCGCCAATACCGGCGCGGACGCGCAGCCGAGCAACAAGACCGCGGTCAGGCGCAGTATTTGGTCCATCTTTTTTCTCCTCGCTTCGAATTGTGTGTGTCTCCCGCGTAACGTATGTCGCGTGCGTCTGTGTGTCAAGGCGAATGCGCGTTGCGCCCTGCTGCGAGCACGCGATCGCGTCCAGCGGGTAAAATAGCGCACCATGACAAATCCCCGCATAGCATTGATCCACGCGACCCCCGTCGCCATCGATCCGATCTGCACCACGTTCAAGCGCCTGTGGCCGCAGGCCCGCGTCACCAACCTGCTCGACGATTCGCTGTCGGCGGACCTCGCCGCCGCGGGCAAACTCGACCAGTCGATGATCGACCGCTTCTGCGTGCTCGCGAAGTACGTCGAAGCCGGCGGCGCGGATGCGATCCTGTTTACCTGCTCCGCGTTCGGCGCGGCCATCGAGGTCGCGCGCGGCGCGGTGAAAATCCCGGTGCTGAAGCCCAATGAAGCGATGATGGAAGAAGCGATCGCGACGGGCCCGCGCATCGCGCTGCTCGCCACGTTCGAGCCGAGCCTGCCGTCGATGCAGGCGGAACTAGAGCAACTGGCTGCCGCGCGCAAAGCGCATATCAGGATTTCGACGAAGGCGGTGCCGGCGGCGCTGGCCGCGCTGCAGAGCGGCGACGACGCGGGCCACGACAACCAGATCGCGGCCGCTGCCGAAGAATTCGGCGACTGCGACGCGCTGCTCCTGTGCCAGTTTTCCATGGCGAGCGCCGCCGAGCGCATTCCCGCGCGGCGCGGCCGCAGCGTATTCACGAGCCCCTATTCGGCGGTCGCGCGGCTCAAGCAATTGCTCCACGCATAACGGGGAGACAGGCATGAAGCTCCAGGCGCGGTTGGCGATCGCAGTTGCCGCGACGGCGTGCGTTTCCGGCGCGCTGGCGCAGCAATATCCGGTGAAACCGGTACGATTCGTGGTCCCTTTCGTGGCCGGTGGCCCGACCGACATCCAGGGCCGCCTGCTCGGGGAGAAACTCACGCAAAGGCTGGGCCAGCAGTTCGTCATCGACAATCGCGGCGGCGCCAACGGCAACATCGGCATGGAATTGACCGCCAAGTCTCCGCCCGACGGTTATACGCTCGTGATCGCGACCGTCGGCACCTGGGCCGTCAACCCGAGCCTCTACAAAATGCCGTTCGACGTGGTCAAAGACTTTTCGCCCATCGCGCAGGTGTTTTCCTCGCCCGGCGTGCTCGTCGTCCACCCGTCGGTGCCGGTCAAAAACGTGAAAGAGCTGATCGCACTCGCGAAATCGAAGCCCGGCAAGCTCGATTACGGCTCGTCGGGCGTCGGCGGCTTCGGCCACATCTCGGGCGCGTTGTTTACCCTGATGACGAACACGCAGATGGTCCACATCCCTTACAAGAGCTCCGCGCCTTCGCTGACCGATCTCATCGCGGGCCAGATCCAGGTGCTGTTCAACAACGCGGTGGCGACCGTGCCTTTCATCAAGTCGGGCCAGGCCCGCGCGCTGGCGGTGACGAGCCTGAAGCGCATGAACGCGCTGCCGCAATTGCCGACCATCGACGAATCCGGCGTCAAGGGTTACGACAATTCATCGTGGTCGGCGGTCGCCGCGCCCGCCGGCACGCCTAAAGAAATCATCGTCAGGCTCAACAGCGAGCTGAACCAGATTCTGAAACTGCCTGACGTCGTGGAAAGAAGCGCGGCGGTCGGCGGCGATCCGGTCGGCGGCACGCCCGAGCAATTCGGCGACTATCTCAAATCCGAGATCGCGAAATTCGCGCGCGTCGTCAAAGACGCGAAGATCACCGCGCAATAAGCGCGGGTTATCGCGGAGCGTCGAACCGCAGCCCCAGTTGATCGAGCGGCGCCTGCGTGAGGCGCAGGCTGGTGACAAGATCCCGCAGCGCCGCTTCGCGCTCCGGCTGCGGCGGATGGCGCTCAGCCCTCTTCTGCAATGACGCCCAATCCATCGCCAGAAAAAAGCGCTGCGGCACGCCGGCGAGCGCGATGAATTCGTCGGTCGGCATTGATTCGACGGCGATCGCGCGCAGGATTTCCCGCAGCACTTCGCAGCACGCCTCGCTCATCGCACCGGCTTCCACGACCACCGTTCGCACGCCCGGCAGGCCCCCGATGGTATTGGCCAGTTGCAGCAATGCCGCCCGCAGCAGGCTCGCTTTTTCCCATTCGCGCAGGCGCTCGTCGTCGACGATGCCGTAGGCGGCGGCCCGATGCAGGAAAAATCTTTCCCGCAGCGGATCGAGTTTCAATTTGGCGTAACGCGCGCCATCCCGGTAGGCCTTGACCGTGCACTCGGCGACGGTTTGCGCGACTTTGGGCAACTCGCGCATTCCGGAATCGAACAGATAGATTTCATGGTCGGCGCGGAAGGCATCGTGATACCAGCTCTCGGTCAGCTCGAATTCCATGCGCGGCACGGTGTGGGCGTGCCGGTAAAGACATTCGGGCACGATCTCGATCGCGCCCTGCGCAAGTATCTGCGACACCAGCCGCCAATAGCCGAACGTATTGGCGTCGTAGAAACAATGGCGCTGAAAAATCTCGCGCCGCATCACCGGACACCACAGCATGTCGGCGGCGGCGAAAATTTCGCGCCGCGCGCCGCGCTCGAATCTCAGTTTTTTATCGGTCAGCGGCAATGTTCCCAGCACGCGATCGGCAACGGGGTCCCACTCCTGATGGCCGCCGAATACCGCGGCGACGCCGGCATCGGCTTCCAGCGCCGCCAGCGCGGCGGCAATTCCTTCGGGTAAAATTCTATCGTCGTCGCACAAGAGATAAAGATACTTGCCGGTCGCGAGCCGCATGCACGTATCGGAGTTGGCGGCCGGCCCCCGGTTTACCGCCTGCCGCGCGTAACGCAAGCCGCGAAATTTTCCGCGGAAGTCCCTGACTGTCGCTTCCGTGTCGTCCGCGGATGCATTGTCGGAAACCACGATCTCCCACGCCGCCCCGCCGCTCGCCGCCAGATGTTCGAGCGTGCGCCGCAGGATTTTGCCGCGCTGGAACGTCGGGATGCAAATGCTGAGCAGCGCTGATTCGCCACGAGACGCATCTTCCCAGAACGCACCCTCCGGTTCGCGCGCAAACCATCCGCGTATCAGCTTACCGAGCACGCCGGCCTCCGCTATAGCGCTTGCGCGCGGTCTCGACGATGCGCGGGATCAGGTTGCGGTACTCGATGCCGACGAAGCACAGGTTGCGGCCCAGCGTGTTCGGCGTGAGATCGGAATTCGGATTGGCTTCGATGAAGACGAGACGGCCGCCGTCGGTCAACCGGAAGTCGAGGCGCGCATAATCCCTCAGGTTCAGGGCGCGAAACGCTTTCGTGCCGTAGTCGCGCACCTGCTTCAGCACGCGCGGCGGCAACTGGGCGAGGCGATAGCAAACGCGCCACTTGGTGCGGTAGGCGCCGTCGTTCTTCAAGCGGTAGGTCGCGAATTTCGGCGCGGACGCTTTTTTGCTGCCGACGACCATCTCGGTCGGCGCCAGCACGCGCGGCTCGTTGCCGATGACGCCGACATAGATGTCGCGGCCCGGTATGAATTCTTCACACACTACGGATTCTTTAAGGCGCGAACGTATCGCCTTGACGCGTTCACGCAGTTCGCGCCGCGTGCGCACGAGGGAATTCTTGCCGATCTCGTCGGAGCCGTCGCCGAATTGCGGTTTCACGAGCAGCGGGAACGGCAGGCCCGGGTTTTCAATGCGCTCCCGCAGCCCCAGCGTGAACGAGCACGGCACGTCTACGCCCGCTGCGGCAACGAGGTATTTGGAAAGCGCTTTGTCGCGGCATATCTGCAAACCCGCGGGGCCGGTGCCGGTATAGGGCAGCTTCATGATGTCGAGCAGGCCCGCGATCGCATGGTCGAGCTTGCGGTCGCCGTCGACCCACTCGGTGAGGTTGAACACGATGCGCGGCCTGAGCGCTTTCAGTTCGGCGAGCGTTGCGCCGACGTCGGGACCGAACGGCACGACGGCGATGCGCCGGTAGCGCGGCAGCAGCGCTTTGTAGACGTGTTCTTCCATGCACGCACGGTCGAGCACGAAGCGGCCGCGCTTGCTGCGCTCGCCGTTTTCCGCGTCGACGAGCATCGCGACGTCGCAGCGTTGACGGTTTGCGTTGCGTTGCGGCTGTGCCGTGCGTTGCGCCATGCGCGGATTGTACCCGTTCCGGCGCGGCGTTGCGTTCCGGCGCCCGCGCTGTTATCGTTTCGCCGGCAAAAATAAATTCAGCCACCGGAGGAGAAATGAAGTTCACCGCTATTGCATTGGCATTTGCGGCCGCGGCGTTCAGCACCGCGGCATCAGCCCAGGTCTGCCCCGAAAAATCCCTTATGTACTGGCAGGCATTTCCGGCCGGCGGCGAATCCGACATTTCGGCCCGCCACCAGCAGCTGGTCCTCAAGAAGAAATGCCCGAACATCGAAACCGTCATGCAATACAAGCCGGGCGCGGGCGGCGGCCTGATGTGGTCGCAAATGAACGGTTTGCCGAACGACGGCTTTAACATCGTCGGCATCAACCTGCCGCACATCGTACTGCAGCCGTTCGAAGGCCAGGTGCAGTACAAGACCGAGGACATCACGCCGGTCTACTGGTTTCACTTTACGCCCGACGCGATCGTCGTATCCAACGACAGTCCCATCAAGACGTTCGCCGATCTTATCAAGATGGCGAAAGCGCAACCCGGCAAGCTGACCCTGGGCGGCTCGGGAACCAACACGGCCAATCACGCCGCGCACGAAAAACTCGACCTCGTCGCCGGCATTCAGACTACCTACGTGCCGTTCAAAGGCACCGGCGATCTGACGCCGGCTGTTATCGGTCAGCACGTGGTCGGCGCGATGTCATATACCGCATTCGCGATCAATACCAAGGAACGGGTGCGCGCGCTCGCGGTCGCAATGGACAAACGCCACCCGCTGCTGCCCGACGTGCCGACTTTCAAGGAACTCGGCTTCGACTGGGTGGACGGTGCATTCCGCGGGATCGGCATGCCGAAATCGACTTCGCCGG
Organism: uncultured Streptomyces sp.; assembly: GCA_964510405.1. Lineage (GTDB taxonomy): Bacteria > Pseudomonadota > Gammaproteobacteria > Burkholderiales > SG8-41 > PALSA-1004. Next base: position 15,565 of record CAZEAX010000020.1, read on the forward strand.
AGGCGCGCAAGCGCATGTCGGACCTGTGGGCCGCGCTCAACAACGACCCCGAGATGAAAGAGCTCGCTTTCAAGAGCGGCTTTGAACTGGTCAATGTCGGAGTCGATAAGATGGACGTATTCATGCGGGAGCGCGCCAAAGCCTACACGGAAGTCGCCAAGCGCATGGGGCTCGTGAAGTAAACGCGCTCGCCTGCCAACAAAAAAGGGCGCGCCGGAGGGCGCGCCCTTTTTATTTCTAGCCCGCCGTTACTTCAAATTCGCGATCTTGCGCGCCTCGCCTGTCAGCTCGAGGATATGCATGCCGGTGTTGGCGCGGTCGACCGCGTAAATATAACCGCGGTCGTCGACTTCGGTGTTGTTGGTCTGGATCGCGATCTTGCAATGCTCGACGCCGTTCTCCTTCACGCAGCGCTTCGCGGTGTTCTTCGTGATTGCGGGAATGTAATACGCGACTTCCTTCGGCGTGAACGGATCGCGGATATCGACCACGCGCAGTCCCGCGTTGAACCACGATATGAACACGAGCTTCTTGTAATAGATCGGCCCCATATCCTCGTTGGACGAATGCGTGCCGAAGCGCCCGCCGCGCGCGCAGAAGTTGCCGCTTTTCTCGGGCACGTAGTAGTTCGATACGTTGTACGGCTTCGTCTCGTCGGTGATGTCGACCATGAACATCATGTGATAGTCCTCATGGCATTCGTTCTGCGTCGACTCGTTGACCACCAGCAGAAAATCACGCTTCGCGGGTTTGCCGGACTTGTCCTCCGCCGACTTGGTATGAAACTTCTCGAACGCCGCGACCTCCATGCCCATGATCGGGAACGTCGTATGCGCGCCGACCGTCGGATACATGTCGAGCCGGCTGATTTGCGGATACAAGAGGTTCTCCGCGGTCGGCGCGAAAGGATCGCTCGCCGCCGGATTGCCCTTCAGCAATTTATCGCGGTCGACGATCTGGATTACGCCGCCCAGCAGCGTGCCGTAACCGAAATACACGCGGTTGCCGCGCACGATCGGGCCATGCGTGTCTTCCGGCACGGCTTCGCCCGCCGAGCCGGGCTGCTGGCCGACCAGCGCGAAGTTGCGGATGAATTTGGGATGCGCGGGATCGGACAGATCGTAAATCTTCGTCATCCTTTTCGTGCGCCACTTCTCCGGCCGGCCGTCCGATATCAGGTAAGCGATCCCGGTATCGCACTCCCACCAGTTCTTGTGCGTGTCCTTGAGTCCGCTGACGACCGTCGCGATCAGGCTCGGCTTCTCCGGTGTAGTGACGTCCCAGATTTCATGCGACGTCGTGCCGCCGGTGCGCAGCATGTAAACCTTGGCGGGATCGCCTTTCGGGAGCTTCTTGCCGTCGCAGATGCGCACCATTTGCGCGCCGCCCTGCTCGTCGAAGCCGGGCTCGCCGGGTATATGCGTCAGATACTTCGGGTGCTTCGGGTCCGTCACGTCGACGACGGAAGTGCCATTGTTCTCATTCTGCCTGGTCAGCGGATTGTACGGCTGCGGAATCTCGCGCGTGCCGCCGTGATGGCCGATGTAGGCGATATAGCGGTCGCCCTGATGCTGAATCACGGGCTGGTACGCGCTGCGCGCCTGCAGGTCGCTGTAGCCGACCAGCTGCATGTTTTTGGATTCGACCTTGCGCGACGCCGGATCGATGGTCGGCGCGTCCGCTGCAATGGCAATATTCGCCGTGACGGCCAGCGCGCAGCCGAGCGCGCGTACAGCATGCTTGAACAACTTCCGATTGCGTGACATGGAAACTCCCCCAGAGATTTTCGCCGCCGCCCGATCACGACGGCGAACTATGCGTGCAGCCGCGATTCTGGCATATTCCACGGCTTCCAACCAGTGATCCCCGCGTGCCATGACGTGCCTGCGCGTTCCATTGTGCTTTGTGAGTGCGGCCCTGTTCGCCGCGTGTACCGTAAACGCAGCCGCCGCGGCGGAAAAAGCGTTCGCGCTCGATATCGCCGGCGGCAAAGTCGACGCCGCGCAGCGCGTGATCAAAGTCGAAAAAGGCGACGCCGTGCGCGTGCGCGTGACGAGCGATGCGCCCGGCGAACTGCATCTGCACGGTTACCGGCTCGAACTCAAGATGGTCGCGGGAACTCCCGCCGAGTTCGCATTCACCGCGTTTGCGACCGGCCGCTATCCTTTCGAATGGCACGGCGCTGCCGCCGCGAATGCCGCACCGCATCGCGGGCCGCCGCTGGCGACGATCGAAGTGCGACCGAAGTGATAATAGTTTTCATCCCCTCGCCCCGCTTGCGGGGAGAGCAAGCGAAGCGGCGAGGGGCCGGGCTAGGGTGAGGGGCGGCTCGAAATTCTTATAACCATGATCAAGAAGAACCACACCATTTCCCCTCACCCCCACCCTCTCCCCGCCCACGCGGGGCGAGGGAGTCTAATTCAACTTCTCGCGCACGCGGCGCTCGGCATGCCCGTGCTCGCCTTCGCGCATGCGTTCGACGAGCGCTACGACCTGCCCGCGCCGCTTGAATACTTCGAAACCGGCGCGGCGGCGGTCGTGATCCTGTCGTTCGTCATCGCCCAGCTCGTAATCGAGCACACGCCGGCGACGGCTCCGCGAGTGCGGCGCATCGAAACGGGCGCGCTGCTGCCCGTGCTGCGCTTGGTCACGCGCGCGCTGGGGCTGCTGCTTTTCATCGTCATGGTCGTTGCGGGACTCAAAGGCACAACCGATCCGCTGATGAACCTCGCGCCGACGCTGTTCTGGATCCTGTTCTGGATGGGGCTGCCTTTCGCCGTCGCGTGCATCGGCAACATCTGGCCCGCGCTCGATCCGTGGCGCACGACGTACGACATCTTCGACGCGCTCGCCCGGCGCGCGGGATTTGAACGCGGGCTCACATTCGGCTGGCGTTATCCGACTGCGCTCGGCGCATGGCCGGCGGTGGCACTGCTGCTCGCCTTCAGCTGGTTCGAAGTCGCGTATGCGCAGGCGGCCGTGCCGTACCGGCTCGCGTGCGTCGCGCTGACGTGGTCGGCGTTTACGCTCGCGGGCATGATTGCGTTCGGCGCCGACGCGTGGCAGCGCAATGCCGACGTGTTTGCGCTCTATTTCGCCACGCTGGGACTTTTCTCGCCGCTCACGGCGGACCCCGATTTGCGCGGCATCGGCGTGCGCGCGCCCGGCCGCGGGCTGATCGCGCGTCCGGCGCCTGCGGCTGCGCATGTCTGTTTCGTCATCGCAATGTTGTCGACGGTGCTGTTCGACGGTTTGCTGAGCGGGCAGTTCTGGCTGCTCGCGCAAAACGCGCTCGCGCGCGCCCTCCCGTGGCTCGCCGACGCAGACGGCTATCGCATGGGCGCGGCCGGGCTCGCCGGCGTGTGGCTCGCGTTTCTCGGCGCATATGCGCTCACATGCGCGATCACGCGGCTCGTCATTCCGGGTTACGGGTTCGGCCGCATCGCCCGCCTCTTTGCGTACACGCTGGTGCCGATCGCGATCGCTTACAACATCGCGCACAATTGCGCGAACTTTCTCGTGCAGGGCCAGCAGGCGCTCGCGCTCGCCTCCGATCCGCTCGGGCTCAAATGGGACCTGTTCGGCACCGCGAATTTCCGTCCCGACATCGGGCTCGTCGATGCGCGCGTGACTTGGTACGTGGCGGTCGGCGCGATCGTCGCCGGCCACGTTATCGCGGTGTGGCTCGCGCACCGGCTGGCCCTGCGCGAATTCGGCACGCGCCGCCGCGCGGCACTGGCGACCGTGCCGCTCACGCTGCTGATGGTTCTGTACACGGTAATCAGCCTCTCCGTGATAGCGGAGCCGATGGTGACGTTCAACGGCCCGGACGCAACGATCAGCCGCTGAGCGGAACAATGCCGGAGGCGCGGCGCATCGTTGCCGCATTGATCCACGTCAACACGGTTGCGTGTCCGCGGAAACTATAATCGTCTTCGGCACGAAGTTATCCACGCGCATACCGGCGTCCGGAGGAATCATGACCAACCGCAGCCTTGCACTCATAGTCAAAGACCAGTATCCGCTAATGCTGGTGGCGGGTGACACCGTCCAGCATGCATGCCAGCGCATGTGGGACCGGCACGTCGGCGCGGTACTCGTCACCGACGAGCAACGCCGCCTCACCGGCATTTTCACGGGCCGCGACGCAGTGCGCACGCTCGCGGAATGCAAAAACCCCGCCGAAACGACGCTCGCCGCAGCGATGACACCCAATCCCGACACGATCGCGCCGGAGCGAACCGCGATCGATGCGTTGCGCGCGATGAGCGACGGCGGCTACCGTCACCTGCCGATCGTCGCGCAGGGAAAAATCCTCGGCATCGTTTCGCGCGGCGACTTCAAGGGGCTCGAACTCGACCGGCTCGAGGATGAAACCCATTTGTGGGAATGCATCGGCTGATACCCGGGGTGTAACCGCGCGGCCCGGCCGCCATCAATGGCGGCATTCCGCCGGCACGTATTTCCATTGATCGGTGGTGCCGGTCTGGCACAGCCATGCGATACGGCCGCCCGCACCGTACGATGGCGTCAGTGTGACGGTCACCGCCGTGCCGATAGTAGCGGCGTTTCCCGCGACCGTGATCAGGGCGGCATCGGTAACCGAGCCGCTGGCTACGCGACCGCCTGTGCTCACGGTGAGGCCCACGCCGGAACTCGCCAGCGTACCGTCGCTTTGCGATTTCGTCGCTATCGAGGTTTTGAAACCGCTCGCGGTCAGGACCAGCTCCGTCACCTTCGCGCGTATCGTATAGTCCTGATAGGCCGGCAGCGCGACGGCTGCCAGGATGCCGATGATCGCCACGACTATCATCAGCTCGATCAGGGTAAATCCGTACTGGAGACGTCGCATAGGCCTCCCTGCCCAGGTAACGTGTCATATGATGCGCTACTACAGCGGAACTGCCAATGGTAAAGTTGATATTCCGGAGTCGGTCATACTGAAGCGGCCAGCAGTGTCGTGCCGGAACATCCAAGCGTCATTCCAATAATACTTTCTATCAAGGGAATATCATGATTTACGAAATCAGGACTTACGACATCAAACCCGGCTCGCTGGCGGAGGTGGAAAAACGCTTTGGCGAAGCCTACGAGCACCGCAAGAAACATTCGCTGCTGGCCGCGTTCTTTCATACCGAGATCGGCCCGCTGAACCAGATCATTCATATCTGGCCGTACAAAGACCTCGAAGAGCGCGCGCGCATCCGCGCCGCCGCGATCGCCGACAAGACGTGGCCGCCGAAAACCGGCGAATTCCTGACCGCGCAGCGCAGCGACATCTTCGTTCCCGCGCCGTTCTCGCCCGAATTCAAGCCTGGCAAGTTCGGCCCCTACTTCGAAATGCGCACGTACACGTATGCGCCGGGCGCACTGCCGAACGTGATGGAGAACTGGGGCAAAGCCTTGCCCGAGCGCGTGAAGCTGAGCCCGCTGATGTTCTGCGGCTATTCGGAACTGGGCGGCCTCAACAAATGGCTGCACATCTGGGCTTACCCGACACTCGATGCGCGTAACGATACGCGCGACAAAGCCAAAGACGCCGGCATCTGGCCGCCTTCGGTCGTCGCCGCGAAAACCGGCGGCAAGAGCATTCCGTACGTGATGCAGGAAAACAAAATCGTAATGCCGGCCAAGTTCTCGCCGGTGCAGTAAGCCGCAACGCGCAAGATCGGCGCAATTTAAAAGGGGGCTCGCGCCCCCTTTTTATTTTTCGCGGTGCGCGAGTAGTCAAAACGGCCGAAGAAAAAAACAGCCATCGGATCGCAGATCCCCGGGCGCATTTCCGGTTGCCAGCGTGCACCTGAGGAATTAAATTACGTTGTCATGCACAATCCCAGGCGACGCTGTTCCATTTGGGCGGATAAAATCCGGCAACTAATCATAGTTGGCAAAGAATACCGGGATCAAACATGAAACAGGGTGCCGACTATCATCTATCGACGTCTACGGAAGACAAGATCGCAATATTCGTCGTAACGGGTTCAGTGACAAAAGAGTCGATGAATAGCCTCAGGGCCGAGGGACTCGCGTTCTTGAGAGAATCGCGGGCCGAAGCCGTATTGTGGAATATTCGTGCTACGAAAACATACCCCGAGATTGCAGAAGCATACTTTCGAGTGCGAAACGTCCCGCAAGATTTTCGACGAGTGCCTACCGCCATTGTCGATGAAACGAGGAACCATGAGTTTGAATCATTCTTCGAGACTACTGCGCAGAATGCCGGACTTACCGTAAGGTTTTTCGCCGACCTGGATACGGCGAAAGTCTGGTTGAAGAGCAAAATCCTCTGGGCCAAGAGAGAATAGGAGCCCAACCAGGCGCTGCAGCGAACCGACGACCAGCCCTGCGATTGACGATGATGAACAACTTGAACCTCAACATTGCGTCTCACCAGCACCCCCCCGCGGCCGCGGAGCATTGTCGCTAGGCCCCACTTAGAATTCCGATGAAACACATTGCCGTAAGCGGAGGCGGG
>CAZEAX010000021.1:0-21791 GCA_964510405.1 uncultured Streptomyces sp.
AGCGCTGGGTGCCGATATTGTTTGTAACCACGGTCGGCGAAATCGCAAGTCACATCGATACGCTCGGGCAGGGCGCCGACGACTATCTCGTAAAGCCCGTGCACGAAGCCGTGCTGCGCGCGAAGCTGGAAGTCGTCCGCCGCAACATAGGCCTGCATCGCCAGCTCGAAACGAACAACCGCGAACTGCAGAATTACCACGACGCGGCGGAGCGCGAGATGCGCGTGGTCAAGGACCTGATGGCCCGCCTCGTGCATCACGATCATTTGTCCGACCCCATGCTCGAGCACTGGATATTGCCCGCTACGACCTTCAGCGGCGACCTGGTTGCCGCGGCGCGGACCCCCGGCGGTGTGCTGCACGTGATGCTCGCCGACGGCGCGGGCCACGGCCTGGCGGCGGCGCTGAACGTGCTGCCGATCACGCCCTGTTTCTACACGATGACGGCCAAGGGGCTGGACATCGAGCTGATCGCCGCGACGTTGAATCGCACGATCAGGGAACACCTGCCGATCGACCGCTTCGTCGCGGCGACGCTGATCGCGGTGGATTGTGCGGCGCGCCGCGTCAAGATATGGAACGGCGGCAATCCGCCATTGCTGGCGCTGAATGCGGACGGCGAAGTGTTCGCCAGGTTTCCCTCGCGCAACCTGGCATTGGGCATTTTGCCGTCCGACACGTTTTCGGCCGCCGCGGAAATCTTCGAGTACACGAAGCCGTGCCAGTTGTTCGCGTATTCGGACGGCGTGGTCGAGGGATTCGATTCCGCCACGGTCGGGTCTGGACAACAGGCGGTCGAAGGACTCTTGTGCGGCGTGCCTCTAAAAGTGCGCATGAAGCTCCTGCGTAGCCGGGTGCTCGCGCGCCATTTCGAGCAGCGCGCGGACGATGACGTGACCTTGCTGCTGGTGCGCTGCGAAGACGAGGTCGCGATCGACGCCGGACCGGTCGCTGGCGTGCCGGCGCAGCCGCTGCAGCCGGCGTCGGAACGGAAGTTTGAAATCACGCTGACTGCCGCGGATTTCCGCGAGCTGGACGTCGTGAGTATGCTGGCCGATTTTGTCGTGACGATACCCGCCGCGCGCGCGCATTGCCGCCAGGTGTGCATCGTGTTGTCCGAGTTGTACGCGAACGCGCTCGACCACGGCGTGCTCGGCCTGAGTTCGGATTTGAAAGAAGGTCCCGACGGCGTCGCGCGGTACGCCGAAAAGCGCGCGGCCGCGCTGCGCGACCTCAAGCACGGCAGCATCGCGGTCGGGATTCATTCACTCGTTCAGGACGGCCGCCCGGCGCTGGCCATCAGCTTTTGCGATTCGGGTCGCGGCTTCGACTTTTCAGGGGTGACGGCGGGGCCGGCCGGGCATGACCTCAAGCCCCACGGCCGCGGCATCACCTTGGTACGCGCGCTGTGCGCCCGCGTCGAGTACCGCGGCCGCGGCAGCGAAGTCAGCGTTTGCTACCATCTGGATGCGCCCGCCATGGACGTCGCGGATGACGTGTGCGTGAATTGCGGCAAGCGGGCCACGTGCGCGAGCTGCGCCGCCTGAGCGTATTCGCGACGGAAACATCCGCCTGCCGGCCTGCCCTCTGCAGCGCCGTGCGAACGTTAAAGAGTTGTCGCCGCCGGCCGTTAATTCAAATGATAACTGACGGCGCTACATGTGGATTGCCATATTCGGCGCGCCGTCCATTGGAGGTCAGGCATGTTGCAGAATTTGGTCGATCCGCGCCGGGTGAGTCCCATGCTGGCTTTGCCCGTGCTCGCGGTTGTCATCGCAATGGTGGTCGGATTCGCTTCCATGTGGGGAGCCGATGCGCCCGTCCGCGCCGGCTCGCGCGCCGCTGCGACGATTAGCGGCGAACCCGCGACAGCCGCGCAATTCGCCGAATCCGACCGGCTGGCCCGCGAGGTGAGTGCGCGGCTGGATGCCGCGGTTGCCGCAGCGGACCATGACGCGAGCCGCCGCAACCTCGAACTGGCGGCGGCCGCCTTCGCGCAGCATCAACAGCGCCTGAGCGCGGAATCCCGTGAAGCGCATGCCGCGTCGCGCACCGGCTATATGGTGGTGCTCCTGATCGGTGCGCTGGGAATCGCCGGCGGCGTCGGCTACTTCCTCAGCGTTCGGCGGCAGCTGGTCGAGCCGGTCCGGCTGCTTGGCCACGTGTTGCACGTCATGCGCAACGACCACAACTTTTCGCGCCGCGCGAGCGTGCATGGCCATCCCGCGGTTGCACAGTTGACCGGCGAGTTCAATGGGTTGATGACCGGCATCCAAGGCTCGATGCAGCGCGTGATGGAAGAAGTGCACGCGCTCAACGCAGCGGCGGTGCGTGTCGCAGGCTCGCCGCAACAGATGACCGCAGCGCTGCACGAACAGGACCAGCTCGCCGCCGCCACGGCCGCGGCGGTGGGCGAAATGACCGCGAGCATCAATCAGGTTGCCGACAGCGCACGCGCCGCAACCGACGCGTCGCTCGATTCGTCGCGCCTCTCGGAAGAAAGCGGCAAGACCGCGCGCAATGCCGCGTCGGAAATGGCGCGGATCGCGGACTCGGTCAATCATTCCGCGCAGCTCATCGAAACCCTGTCCAAGCGCTCCAACGAAATCAGCGGCATCGTCCAGGTCATCAAGGACATCGCCGAGCAGACCAACCTGCTGGCGCTCAACGCGGCCATCGAGGCGGCGCGCGCCGGGGAGCAGGGGCGGGGGTTCGCCGTGGTGGCCGACGAGGTGAGGAAACTCGCGGAACGCACCGCGGGGGCGACCACCGAAATTTCGGCCATGATTGATGCAATCCAGACGGAAATCGACGCCGCAGTCAAGAACCTGAACGCAGGCAACGAGCGCGTGAGCCTCGGCGTCAAGCTCGCCGAAGACGTGGCCGGTGCGCTGGTGACCATCAACGGGGGCGTGCAATCCGCGCTGGCGCGCATCAGCGACATCGCAACCGCGACCGGCGGTCATGGCGCGGCGAGCGCCGAGGTCGCCGGCAATATCGCGCGCATGGCGGCGATGGTCAAGGAAAACGCCGCCGCTGTCGCAGTCGCGCTCGAAGACGCGCAACGGGTCGAGCAGGCGGTGGCGGTTCTGCATACCGAAGCGGGCCGCTTCGCGGCCTGACGCGCGCCGCGGGAATTCAAGCAATCATGTCCGCCCAACTCAAAGAAGTCGACGCGCGCGCGCGCCTCGCGGGCACCAACAAGCTCGAAATCCTGATGTTCAGGTTCGAAACGCCCGGTTCGACAGTCGCGCACGGCACGTTCGGCATCAACGTTTTCAAGGTGCGCGAGGTCATCCGCATTCCGCCGATCACGCGCGCGCCCGACATGCCGCCGGCGGTGCAAGGCATGGTCAGTCTGCGCGGCACGCTGGTGCCGGTCATCGATCTTGCGAAGTACGTGGGGTTCGAGCAGACCGGTGCGGGCGGCGTCATGATCGTCGCTGAGTACAACGGCCAGATCATGGGATTCCTGGTCGGCGCGGTCGACACGATATTGCGGCTCGACTGGACGGCGATGCGCGCGCCGCCCGACATCATCGTCGGCAGTCTGGGCGGCCTGGTCACGGCAGTGACCGAACTCGCCGACGGCAGGCTCGTCATGATGCTCGACGTGGAAGCGATACTGGATGCGACGCTCGGCAAACCCGACGACGAGCGCGCATACGACGACATTCAGGCCAGCGTGCCGGCCGGCCGCACCGTCCTGTTCGCCGACGATTCGCTGGTCGCGCGCAAGCAGATCACGCGCGCGCTCGATGCGTTGCACGTCAGGCATATCGGCGCCGTCAACGGCCGTCAGGCCTGGACGGAACTCACCCGGATCGCCGCGGCGGCCGAAACCGCGGGCAATCCGGTCAGCCACTATGTGCAACTAGTCTTGACCGACATCGAGATGCCCGAGATGGACGGCTACATGCTCGCGCGCCAGGTCAAGGCGGACCCGCGCTTCGCCGGCATTCCGGTCGTGATGCATTCGTCTTTGTCGGGCTCCTCCAACCGCAAGCTCGGGCTGTCGGTCGGCGTGGACGAGTACGTGCCGAAATTCGAACCCGGCAAGCTCGCGCAGACGCTCGCGCGTTTCCTCGCCTGACCAGCCGCCGCGCGTGACGCCATGAACCCTTCATCCGAATCCTCGAAACTGCTGCAGACGGTCAACGAGCGCACGCGCATCGCGGGCTCGAACCGGATGGAAATCCTGCTGTTCTCGCTGGGCGGCACCGAGACTTTCGGCATCAACGTATTCAAGGTCCGCGAGGTGACGTGGACGCCGCCGATCACGCGCGCGCCCAACCTGCCGCCGGGCGTGGGGGGCGTCATCAGTCTGCGCGGCAATATCATCCCGGTCATCGCGCTTGCCAACTTTCTCGGCGGCGACAGCGACGGCTCGGCGCAGGGCACGATGATGGTCACCGAGTTCAGCCGCCACACGCAGGGCTTCCTCGTGCATGAGGTTGACCGCATCGTGCGCGTCGACTGGGAAGAAGTGCGCGCGCCGCAGCCCGCATTAACCGGCGACACCGGTCTCGTGACCGCGCTGACCGAACTCGCGGACGGCAAACTCGTGTCGATACTCGACGTGGAGCAGATACTCGCCAACGTATTCGGCGAAGCGGCGGTGCCGGCGCTTGTCCCGCTCGAAACGCCGGCGGGCGCGACGGTGCTGTTTGCCGACGATTCAATGGTCGCGCGCAAGGAAATCGTGCAGGTGCTGGAAAAGCTCGGCGTGCAATACCAGCAGACCACGACCGGCGCGGAAGCCTGGGAACGGCTGCAGTCGATGGCCGCGTGCGCGCAGGCGGAAGGTGTTGCACTCAATACGCGGCTCTCCGCGATCTTGACGGACGCGGAAATGCCGTCGATGGACGGCTATGTGCTGACGCGCAAGATCAAGGCCGACATGCGTTTCGCCGGCATACCGGTCGTCATGCACTCGTCGCTGTCGTCGGATGCGAACCGCGCGATGGGCAAAAGCGTCGGCGTCGATGCGTATGTGCCGAAATTCGACCCGGCAGTGCTCGCCGAGACGCTGCGGCCCATGCTCGCGGCGCGCGCGGCAGCGGCGGACTGAATGAAATTCTGGAAAGTGGAGTGATTATGGCTGATACCAACATGAAGTTTCTCGTCGTGGACGATTTTTCGACCATGCGCCGGATCGTGCGTAATCTGTTGAAGGAACTGGGCTTCACCAATGTCGACGAGGCCGAAGACGGCGTCGCTGCGCTGCAGAAGCTGAAGGGCGAGCCATTCGATTTCGTCGTGTCCGACTGGAACATGCCGAACATGACGGGCATCGACCTCTTGAAGGCGATCCGCGCGGACGCGGGCCTGAAGCATCTGCCCGTCTTGATGGTCACCGCCGAGGCGAAGAAGGAAAACATCATCGAAGCGGCCAAGGCCGGCGCGAGCGGTTACGTGGTCAAGCCGTTTACCGCCGCCACGCTCGACGAGAAGCTCAACAAGATATTCAAAGCCATGGCCGGCGCGGGAGTCGCAGCATGAGCGCCGTCGCGGCGGCGGCCGCCGATTCGGACGATCTGGAATCGTTGTTCGACAGCATAGTTGCGGCCAACGCCGCGCCTGCGCCCAGTGACGCGGAAGTCGCCTCGAACGACAACGGCGCCGATGAAGTGATCACGCGCGTCGGCAAGCTCACGCGCACCCTGCACGAAGGTTTGCGCGCGCTCGGCTACGACAAGATGCTCGAATCGTCCGCCGCTGCGATCCCGGACGCGCGCGATCGCCTCTCGTATGTCGCCACGATGACCGAGCAGGCGGCGCAGCGCGCGCTGAATGCCAGCGAAGCCGCGAAACCGCTCCAGGCGGCGCTGGCCGCGAACGCCGACGCATTGACCGTGCGCTGGGACAAACTTTTCGCTGCCGATCCGGGAGTCGACGAGTTCAAAGCGCTGGTCGGCGCGACGCGCGACTATCTGCGCGAGGTTCCCGAGCGCACGCGCGCCACGAACGCGCAACTGAATGAAATCATGCTCGCGCAGGATTTTCAGGACCTGACCGGGCAGGTGATCAAGAAGATCACCGACGTCGTCCACACGCTCGAAATCCAGTTGTTGAACCTGCTCGTCGATAACGCGCCGCCGGAAAAAGTCCACATGGCCGGCGAAATGCTCAACGGGCCGGTCATCAACGGGCATGCGCGCACCGACGTCGTAACGAGCCAGCAGCAGGTCGACGAGCTGCTCGAAAGCCTCGGCTTTTAAGCGCCGGCGCCGCGGACGGACACTGCAATGAGCGATTTTCAGGGCATGGAAGAAATGCTGCAGGACTTCCTGACGGAAGCCGGCGAGCTGTTGTCCGACGTCGACAACAAGCTGGTCGAACTCGAACGCAGGCCCGATGACGCCAAGCTTCTGAACGACATCTTTCGCGGTTTTCATACGATCAAGGGCGGCGCCGGCTTTCTCAATGCCACGGCGCTGGTCGCGCTGTGCCACCTGACGGAAAACCTGTTCGACGAATTGCGCAACCACCGTCTGGCACTTTCGGCCGAGGTGCTCGACGTTATTCTCGCCGCGACCGGCGTCGTGCGTGAAATGTTCGAAGCGCTTTCACACGTCAAGCAGCCCGCCCCGGCCGATGCGGCGTTGCTGGACCGGCTCGCGTCAGCCCTGCGCGGCGAAAAGCCGCCGGTGGCGGTCACGCCGAAGCCGGCCGAAGTCGCCCCCGCTACACCCGCGCGCGAACCTGACTGGGCGCAACTATATGCAACGTTGCTCGGATTAACCGCACCAGCCGCGACTGCGACTGTCCCGGACATCCGCAACGGGCGCCGCGCGGCGGATAACCCCGCGCTCGACGCGGTGCCATTGGGGCGGCGTGACACCGACAAAGTGGCGGTCGCCAAGGAATCCACGATCCGCATCGATACCGCGCGGCTCGACCAGGTGTTGAATCTCTCCGGCGAGATCGGGCTCACGAAGAACCGGCTCAACTGCCTGCGGCGGGAAGTCATGCAGGGCAAAACCGACGGCGCGACGCTGCGCAAGCTCGACGAGGCGGTCGGCGAACTCGATCACCTCGTGTGCGATCTGCAAAGCGCCGTGATGAAAACGCGCATGCAGCCGATCGGGCGGCTCTTTCAGAAATATCCGCGGATGGCGCGCGATCTCGCGCGCCAGCTCGGCAAGGAAATCGAGCTTGAAATCGTCGGCGAGGAGACCGAACTCGACCGCAACATCATCGAGGACCTCGGCGACCCGCTCGTGCATCTCGTGCGCAACGCGGTCGATCACGGCCTCGAGACGCGTGAGGAAAGGCGCGCGGCCGGCAAGCCCGAAAAGTGCCTGTTGCGCCTGTCCGCGCAACAGGCGGGCGACCATATCCTGATCCAGATTTCCGACGACGGGCGCGGCATGCGCCCCGAGGTATTGCGCAACAAAGCCGTGCAAAAAGGCCTCATCGACGCGGAGACCGCCAATGGCCTCGACCTGCGGCAGAGCCTGCAGCTTATTTTCCTGCCTGGCTTTTCGACCAAGGACGCCGTGACGAGCGTGTCCGGACGCGGTGTCGGCATGGACGTCGTCAAGAACAATATCCAGAAATTGAACGGCCGCGTGGAGATCGAATCGACACCCGGTGCCGGCACCACGATCAACATCGCGCTGCCGCTGACGCTGGCGATCCTCCCGGTCCTGATCGTGCGTTACGGCACGCAGCCGTTCGCCGTGCCGCTCGCGATGGTGCACGAAATCGCGTTGCTCGATCCGGCGCAGGTGCAGCTGGTATCGGGCCGCGCCACGATGGTGATCCGCGACGAGGTATTGCCCGTGCGCTCGCTGGCCAGGCTGCTGGGCTGGCAATCGCATGCCGCCCCGCGCTATGGCGTCCTCATGCAATCGGCAACGTCCAAGTTCGTGCTTGCCGTCGACGGCTTCGTCGGGCGTGAGGACGTCGTGATCAAGCCGTTGCAGGACATCAAACCGAAAGGCGTCGCGGGCGCGACGCTGGCGGGCGACGGCTCGGTCGTCCTGGTGCTCGATATCGAGGAACTGCTTGCTGCTCCCCACGTAGAAACGCGCGCAATGTTGCTCGCGCAGGCGGCGTAATCCCATGGACAGCCCGGAATACATGACCAGTTCAGCCGTGCACGTGCTGCGATCCGTCCCCGTGGAAATGGCGACGCCGCTGAACCTCTTGTGCATCGACGATTGCGAACTCGACGTGCAGTTGATCGTCGAGTCGTTGCGCCAGGGCGGCTACGCGCCCGTATACGAACGCGTGTGCACGCACGATGCGCTGATCGCCGCGCTCGAGCGCCGGACCTGGGATGCGGTGATTTGCGACTACTCGATGCCGCAGTTCGACGGGTTGGCCGCGCTGGCGGTCATTACCGGCCGCAAGCTCGACCTGCCGTTCATCCTGGTGTCGGGCGCGGTGGGCGAAGAGACCGCCGTGCTCGCGATGAAGTCCGGCGCCCACGATTACATGATGAAACAGGATCTCGGCAGGCTGGTGCCGGTGATCCGCCGCGAACTCGCGGAAGCCGACGTGCGCCGTGCGCGCCGCCTGGCGGAAGCCAATTTGCGCTCGAGCGAAACCCTGCTGAATTCGATCGTCAACACCGCCGCCGACGGCATCATAGTGATCGACGACGCGGGGATGCTCGAATTCGTCAATGCCGCGGTCGAGCGCATGTTCGGCTGGAAGCCGCTGGAACTGATCGGCCGCAATATCGACTGCCTGATGCCGGCGCGCCATCGCAGCTGCCATCCGCGCGTGATCGCCGACGTCGGCGGGCGCAGCCGCGCGATGACCAGCGGCGTCGGTCGCGAAGTCAAAGCGCAGCGCAAAAACGGCACTACGTTCCCGCTCGAACTCACGTTCGGCGAAATGCACATCGACGGCCGCGTCAAATATGCAGGCATCATGCGCGACATTTCCGAGCGCAAGTGCGCCGAGGAGCGCATCCGCCATCTCGCGCATTACGACGAGCTGACGGGGCTGCCCAATCGCGCGCTGTTCTCGCAGCTGCTAGAGCAGGCGCTGTCGGAATCCAAGTTTTCGCAGAAGCAGGTCGCGGTGCTGTTCATCGATCTGGACCGCTTCAAGCTGATCAACGATTCGTTGAGCCATGAATCGGGCGACGCGGTGCTGCAGCAGGTGGCCAAGCGGCTGACCGAGGCGCTGCCGCGGCGCGATACGATCGCCCGTTTCGGCGGCGACGAATTCGTCGTGCTCATGCGCGATTGCAAGATTCCCGCGGATGCGGCGGAAACCGCGCAAAAGCTGCTGACCGCGGTGGCGGAGCCGCTGCTGGTCGAAGGCCAGGAATATCACCTGACCGCGAGCATCGGCATCAGCGCGTTTCCCGGCGACGGCGAGAACGCGCAAACCATCATGAAGCACGCCGACATCGCGATGTACCGCGCCAAGGAACACGGCAAGAATAATTACCAGTTTTATTCGTCGCAGATGAATCTGCACTCGTTCGAGCGCCTCGTGCTCGAGCGCTTTCTGCGGCATGCGCTCGAGCAGGACGAGTTCCAGGTCTACTACCAGCCGAAAATCGATCTCGTGACGGGCTGCGTGACCGGCATGGAGGCGTTGCTGCGCTGGATGCATCCGGGCATGGGCATGATCTCGCCGACGAAATTCATTCCGCTCGCGGAAGAAACCGGCCTGATCGTGCCGATCGGCGCATGGGTGTTGCGCGCGGCGTGCGCGCAGAACCGCGCATGGCAGGACGAAGGATTGCCGCCGCTGCGGGTCGCGGTCAATTTGTCGGCGCGCCAGTTCGCGCAGGACGATCTGCATGCGCTGATCCTCGCTGTGCTCCAGGAAACCGGGCTGGCCCCGGAACTGCTGGAACTCGAGATCACGGAAAGCGTGACGATGGACAATCCGGAACACGCCGCGACGCTGCTCAAACAGCTTAAAGCGCTGGGTATCCGGCTCGCGATCGACGATTTCGGCACCGGTTATTCGTCGCTGAGTTATTTGAAACGCTTTCCGATCGACAACGTCAAGATCGACCGCTCGTTCATCAAGGACATTCCCGACGACGAGGACGACGTCGCGATCACCCAGGCGGTCATTGCCATGGCGCACAGCCTGCGCCTGAAGGTGATCGCCGAAGGCGTCGAATCGGAACAGCACCTCGCGTTTTTGCGCGAGCATGAATGCGACGAGGCGCAGGGCTATCTGTTCGGTGCGCCGATGCCGGCGCACGAATTTCGCGAATTGATGGACCGTTGCCGCAACGGCGCTCCGTTGCGCGCCGCGGTGCCGGGGCAGTCCGCGCCGGCGATAAGTCCGCCCTAGCCGGCGCGATGCATCGAATTGCGCGGCTAAAACGCGTCTATTCCGCCGATTTGCGCCCTCACGAGCCGCCATAATTCTTCACATCAGGGTGGCACCGCCGCCCGCCGTGTGAGGAATTACGATGGCGCAACCCGCGATCCAACCGAAATTGAGCCTGGCGCACGACGTGCGCCGGGACGCCGCCGGCATTCCCGATCTCACCGCAATCAAGGAAGCCATCGCCCGCGCCGAGGCGGAAACCAGCGCCACCCTCGCCATGGAAACGCGCGGCGTCTGGGAATCCCACGCCCGCACTCGTGCCGCGGAACGCGCGCAGGCCGAACACCTCGCGCGGCAGGAACTCGAGCGCCGCGCCCGCGCGGATGAAGACGCTGCCGACGCGGCGCGTGCTCGCATAGTCACCGAACAAGCATTGCGCGACGAAGCGCTCGCCCGCCGCAACGCCGAAACGAAGGCGTTGCGCGAGGCGCAGGCTCGGCTTGAAACCGAGCGGACGGCGACGCGCGCCGCCGAAGAGCGAGCGGCGGCCGAGCATGCCGCGCAGCAAGTCGCGGAACGCAAGGCCCAGGCAGAGCGCGCCGCCGCCGAGCGCGCCCAGGCCGCCATGCAGGAGCTCGCCCAACTGACCGATCAGTTGCGTACGGGCGAAAAAGCAAGTCATGAAGAGGCATTGCGCGCCGAGGCATTCCATCGCGCGCGCGTTGCCGCCGAACAGCGTGCACTCGCCACCGCGCAGGCGCGGGCGACGGCGGAAAGCGCCGCGGCGGCTGCGGCCGACGAGCGCGCGGCAGCGGAAGCGCGCATGCGCGACCAGGCGCTGGCGCATGCCGAGACCGAAGGACAGTTGCGATTGCTGGCCGAAGCCCGGCTGGCGGCGGAAACCAAGGCCGCGGCCGAAAGCGAAGCACGCGCCAAAGCCGAGCAGGCCGCGACGGCGTCGGCGCAGGGCCGCAGCGCATTGGAGGCCCAGGCGCGCGAGTCCGCGCAACAGCGTGCCCGCGTCGAACAGGAACTGGCGCGTGCGGCGGCCACCGCCGCCGAGCAGGCCGCGCGAGTTTGTGTGGAAGCGGAACTGCGCGGCCGCGCACAGGCGCGTGAGCTCGCCGAGATCGAAGGCAAACTGGAGGCAGAAATTCACGCGCGGGAAGCCGCCGAGGCGCGCGCGCAGGCCGCGCACGAACTGCGGCATGCGGCGGACGAGCGCGCGGAAGTCGAACAGCGCGCGCGTGAAGAAGCCGAAGCGCGGGTGCACGCGGAATCGCGCGCGCTTGCCGAGGCGCGAGTGCGCCAGGCGGCCGAAGCGCAGGGACGGGAAGCGGCGGCGGCCCTGGAAGAAGCGGAACGCGAAGCGGCCGCACTCTCCAAGGCGCGCGCCGAACTCGATCGATTGACCGCCGAAGTCACGCGCTCGCGCATTGCGACCGAGGCCGAGGCCAAGCGCCGGGCCGATGACCGCCTCGCGCTCGAAGCGCAGGCGCGCACCGAAGCCGAAGCGCGGCTGGCCGCCGAAGCCGAGCTCGATCGACTGATCCAGGCGCGCATTGCCGCCGATCAACTCGCGCACGATGCTGCGAAATTGAAAGTGCAGGCCATCGCGCGCGAACTCGAACAACAGGAGGCCGCGCGGGTGGCTGATCGCAATGCGATCGCGGCGGCGGAAACGCGCTCGCGCATCGAGGCCGAGCACGCCGCGCAGTCCCGGGCACGCACCGAAGCCGATCGCAATGCCGTCGCCGAAATCGCTGCCCGCAAAGCCGCGGAATGCGAGTTGCTCGCGGCCGCGCAGGCGCGCGTGGAAGCGGAACGCAAACTGGCGGCCGCCGCGCAGGAGCGCCAATGCGCCGAAGCCGCCGCCGCGCAAGCCGCCGCCGACCGCGCGCAACAGGAAGAAGCTGCCGCGGCCTGCGCGCATGTCAGCGAACAAGCCGAGCGCGCCGCACAACGGGCTGCGGAAGAACGCGCCGCCCTCGCGCGGCAACTGGCGGAGATTGCCGCCGCGCGCGGGGCGGCTGAAATCGCAGCGCAACGCGAGCTGGCATGCCGTCGCGAGGCGGAGGCCGCGGTGCTCGAAGCCGCGGAACGGCAGCGTAACAGCGAGCGCGCAGCGCGTGTTGTCGCCGAAGAACGCGCCGAAGCAATTGCTCAACTTGCCCGCGAAGCGGACGAGCGCCGCGACGCGGAAGCGGCTGCGCTGGCCGCGGCTGCCGAGCGCCGGAAAAGCGAACGTAAGCTGCGCGCGGCGATGGTCGCGCATGAACGCGCCGAGCACGCGCTGGCGGAAGTAAGCGCAGCGCGTGCGCGCACCGAGTTCGAGTTTGCGAGCGCGGCGCACAAATGCGCGGATGGCGAGCGCGAAATTCTGCTCGCAACCCAGCATCGTCTGCTCGCGGAAGAACGTGCGCGGCACGCCTATGAAGAGCGCGTCGCCGCCGAACGCGCGGCGGCGGCGGCGCAGCAGGCCGAGGAAAACAGTGCATGGCGGCGCGTCCACGCATTGCGGCTCGCCACCGACGCGCATCGCGCACGCGCGACGGTCGAATCCCGGCGCGCCGACGTCGCGCGCCGGCTCGCCGAAGCGCAGCAGGCCGGTGAGCAGGCGGCACGCGAGCACGAACTCGAATGTGGACGCCTGCTGCAAGCAGAACAAGCCCGCATAACCACCCAAGCCGACGCCAGTGCGGCGGCGGTCGCGGCGCGCAGTGCGCACGAGGCGGCAATTGCCGCGGAGCACGAACGTATAGCCGCGCAACGCCAGCAACAATTGCAGGCCGAAGCCGCGATAAGCGCGGAACGTGCGGCGACCGAAGCAGCGCAATTGGCGCAAAAAGTCGCGGCCGAGGCTGCGCAGGCGGCGATCGTGCGCTGCACCGCCGAAACGGCGGCAACGCGCGCCTGGGAATTGCAACTGCAGCGCGACCGCGAATTTGCCGCGGCCGCCGACGCTCAGCGCGCCGCGCTTGAATCGCGAACCGGCGGATTGCGCCGGTGGCTCGGCGTGTTGCGCCCCTACACCTTCAGCGGCGTCGCGGTCGTCTGCACCATGCTGGCCACCGTCGTTGCGATCGGAATTACCGGCCCTCAGGCGGGAATGTCGCGCGGCACGGCGGCGGGTCAAGCAGTACCGCAGGCGCGTGCGACCGAATCCGCTGTACTCTGCGGCGCGTGCGACGTCGCCGATGACGGCTTGCAACTCAAGCTTTCGACGAGCCTTGCAGACGCGCGCTGACTCAGTATTTCTGGCGGATGGCGAGGACCGCCTGATTGCGCAGGGTTTTTAACAGGCGCAGCTGGTCCGGCTCTATCGTCATTTCGCCCGCGTTGTCGCGATCGGCGTAAAAAAGCCCGATGATCTTGTGATTGATCACGAGCGGCAGCAGCAGGAAAGTCGGCGCGTTTATTTTCTCGCGGTACCAGGCCGGGACGCGGCTGGAAATATTGTCGGCCCGCGTGTCGGCTATGAAGAGATCGACGTTTTTGTCGAGCGCGATCTGGAACACGTTTTGCGGCTGGCCGAGCGGCACGCTGAAATTTTTGAGCAGTTCCTCGATCCGTGCGCCGAAACCGAAGCGCGCTTGCAGCCGGTTGTTGCGCGCATCGCGCGTGCATAGCAGCACCTGCGAGAATCCCATGCCGCGGTACATCGTTTCCAGGATGATGCGCAGCACGTCATTCAGGTTGTAGTCGCTGACGAGCGTGTTGGTGATGTCCTGGATGCCGGCGGTGAGCGTCGCGGCGGCGCTCGCGTTGTCCTGCACCGGCGCGGTCGCTGCAATCGTCATCGTGCGATTGACGAACTCGTCGATCGTGTCCGGATCGGGCGCCGCCGCAGCCACCGTGCCCGCCGCGGTGCGGCCGGGTTCTGCCGGCACCGCTTCCGGATGCTTGCCGTCGCTCGCCGACCAATGCGTGATCGCCTGCAGGACGCGGCTTTTGCCGGACTCCCGCACGAACATGCCCGACTCGGCGAGAAATTCCTTGATCGAATCCTCGACCACCGCCGAGAACTGCTGCTTGCCCAGGTGGAGGGTGGCGCCGAACTTGCGGTTCAATTCGTCGAGCTCGGCGGACTTGCGCGCCGGTGTCGTTTCGCTGGCCACGCGGCAGAGCGCCGTCGCCAGGTTGGCCGCGAGCTTCAGCTTGTCCGCCGGGCTGCCCGGTTTCGTCGCCGGCGCGGCGGCCATGTGCTGCATGCTGTTGACGATTTTTTCCGGCAGGTTCCAGCTGCGTGCGACACCGATGCCGAGTTCCTCGTGCGAGATGCCGAGCACCGCACGCGACGCGTGTTCCTCGGTTTCGCCGTTCTGCACGCGTTTGACTATTTCGGCCGACTCATCGTAGAAATAATAGGTCGCGAGCAGCTTGCCGAGATGGTGAAACACGCCGCAGATGAAGCCTTCTTCGCTGTCCGCGATGCCGCAGCGCGCGGCGATGCGGTGAGCCATGATGCCGGTGAAGTAGGAAGAGATGACGTCTTCCTTCAGCTGGGAGGCCTGCGCCTTGTTCTGCAGGTGCTCGAACAGGATCAGCGTGACCGCGAGATCGCGCACGGCGTTGAAGCCGAGAATCATGACCGCGCGCGAGATGGTGCTGATGTTGCCGCCGAACTGGCCGTAAGTCGACGAATTGACGAGCCGCAGCAGCCGGTTGGTCAGTGCGAAATCCTTGAGCAACGCGGCTGAGAGCGCCTGCACGCTCTCGTCGCTGTCGGCGGCCACCCGGTTGATCGTGCTGATGGTTTGCGACAACGCCGGGAAATTGCTCTTGTGGCGCATCCGGCGCAGCAGGAATTCGACCGTGCCTTTGGCGGCCTCGGGGTCGTCCGCGGCAGCCGCCGCCGGTGCGAGATACGCTTCCAGCGCCTGCTTCATCGCTGCGGCCGAGGCATAGCGTTCGCCGTCGTTTTTGATTACCGCGCGCAGCACCAGATGATCGAGCGCTTCGTCGATCTCGGGGTTCAGGCGCGACGGCGGCTGGATCGGCTCGTTGGCGATCTTGTGCATTACTTCGTACATATTCGCGCCGTTCACCGCCGGCCGTCCGGTGAGCATTTCGTAGAGCACCATACCGAGCGAGAAGACGTCCGCGCTTTCGCTGGCGCGGTTGCTCTCCAATCGCTCGGGCGCCATGTAGCGCGGCGTGCCCTGCATGGTCGCCATGGTATCGGCCTCGCCGGCGGTCGCGGCGATGCCGAAATCCATGATGCGCGCGGTGTCGTCACCGCTGATCATGACATTCGCGGGCTTGATGTCGCGATGGATCACCTGCTTGCCGTGCGCGTAAGTCAAACCGTCGGCGATCTGGATGGCAATTTTGATCGCGCGCGATATGGCGAGCCGGGTTTCGCGGCGCAGCAGCTGGGCGAGGGTCATGCCGTCGACGTACTCGAGCACCAGGTAATGGCCGCCGGCATGTTCCAGCGCGTCGTAGAGCGTGACGATATTGGGATGGCTGAACTGACTGACCGTGCGCGCTTCCTGCAGCAGGCGGCGGATCTTGTCCGGGGCGGCGCCCGCGCCGATCGACTTGATCGCGACCTGGCGTTCGAGGTGCGGGTCGCGCGCGAGATACACGCTGCCTTGAGCGCCTTTGCCAAGCACGCGCTCGATCACGAAACGGCCGATCGTGGTCTCGGAGGTGGCGGTCAG
The DNA here is from genome assembly GCA_964510405.1 of uncultured Streptomyces sp. Lineage (GTDB taxonomy): Bacteria > Pseudomonadota > Gammaproteobacteria > Burkholderiales > SG8-41 > PALSA-1004. The sequence continues at coordinate 15,927 of CAZEAX010000021.1, forward strand.
GACGGCGGACATGAAGCTCCCAATTGGCTGGCCGGCGCGCGAAGGCACGGCTGCCGCGACGTCGCGGCCGGCATCAGTGGAAAATTACGGCTTGCGGGCGCCAAAACTTGATCTTTTTCGCGCGCGCGTCCGCCGCTCGCCGGTCCCTCAAGATTTGCCGCGGGCCGCCGATATTCTGGGTGTTGAAAGCGAATGCGTGGAATCAGCAGTTGCACGCCCGGCGGAAATTGCAAGGATGGGACGGTTATGGAGCAGGCAATCGAAGGTCTGGATCGCGAGGCGGAGCAAATCATCGCCGACATCGGCATTCCGCCGTGTCCGGCGATACTCACGAAACTGATGCAGGAAATGCGCAACGACGAGCCTGACTTCGCCAAGCTCGGCAGGTTGATCGGGGGCGACGTGAGTCTCGCCGCCGCGATGCTGAAAACGGTCAACTCGCCATTTTACGGCCTGCGCACCAAGGCCACTTCGGTCCAGCAGGCGCTTGCGCTGCTCGGCTTGCGCAATGTCGCGCAACTCGTCACGGGTCTCCTGCTGCGGGACGCTTTTCCCGGCGGCGCGAGCGAATTGATGGACGAATACTGGGAGTCGTCGGCGGCGATCGCGCAGATCAGCGCAACCCTGGCGCAGGAGTTCAAATGCGTTCAGCGCGACGAGGCCTATACGTTTGCGTTGTTCCGCGATTGCGGCATGCCCCCGATGATGGTCAGCTTCAAGGATTACCAGCCGATATTTCCCGGCACCAAAGTTCCCCACGACGCCAGCGTCATCGATTACGAAGACGAGGCGTACGGAATCAACCATGCACGCGTCGGCAGTCATCTGGCGAAGACCTGGCTGTTGCCGGAAGACATCTGCCAGGCCATTTTGTGGCACCACCAGTATGCAGCCGTGCAGGCGGGCGTCGCCGGCATTTCCCCCGCGAGCAGCCGCAACATGGCGCTCGCGCTGGCTGCAGAGGCGGTCTACGTCAAATCGAAAATGGGCACCAACAGCGCGGAATGGCGTAAAGGCGCCGGGTTCGCGCTGGAAACCCTCGCCATCTCGCAAGCCGATCTCGACGATGCAGCGGTGCGCCTGAGCCGGGAATTCCCGCAGTAGCATGTCGCAGGCAAAAAAGTGTCGCTCTGCCGTTGTCATGCCATGACGGCAGGTTGTTTCGTGCGTGTGCGGTCTGGTTCGACCGCGTCCGCCGGCGCCAATTGAGAGCGGGCGCGGCTTTGAGTTACACTTGCGGGCGTGACGAATAATCCGCACCGCCCGGCCCCCGTTACCCCATCAGCCCGATGGCGGTAGCCCCTCGCGCGCACCCAGAGCGGGCTGCGTCCGGCAAATCTTAAGCTGCTCTACCCGCAGAACCGCGGCCATGCGGATACACACGCGGGTATTGATGCCGGGTCAGTCTATGGAAATATGTAGAATTCAGAGGGACAGGCTTTGACATGCTGCTGATGATAGATAACTACGATTCGTTTACCTACAACCTCGTGCAGTACTTCGGCGAACTCGAGCAGGACGTCGCCGTTTATCGCAACGACGAGATCACGCTCGAACAGGTAGACCAGCTGAAACCGCGCCATATCGTGATATCGCCCGGGCCGTGCACGCCGAACGAGGCGGGTATTTCGGTGCCCCTCATCAAAGAGTTTGCCGGCAAGGTGCCGATCCTGGGCGTGTGCCTCGGGCATCAGGCGATCGGACAGGCGTTCGGCGGCAAGATCGTGCACGCAAAGCAGGTGATGCACGGCAAGACTTCGGCCATCCGCCACAATTCAACCAGCGTTTTCCGCAACCTGCCGAATCCGCTGCAGGCGACGCGTTACCATTCGCTCGTCATCGAACAGGCTAGCGTGCCCGCGTGTCTCGAAGTCACGGCGTGGACGGATGACGGCGAGATCATGGGCGTGCGGCACCGCACGCTGGCGGTCGAGGGCGTGCAGTTTCATCCGGAGGCGATCCTGACCGAGAGCGGGCACGCCTTGCTGGCGAATTTTCTGCAAGGGGGATAGTCAATGACGCCGGAAGCAGGCATGACACCGCAAGCCGCGCTCGCGCGCATCATCGAACATCGCGAAATTTTTCACGAGGAAATGTTGTCGCTGATGCGGCAGATCATGAGCGGCGAAGTGACGCCGACGCTGATTGCGGCCATCATCACCGGCCTGCGCGTCAAAAAAGAGACTGTCGGCGAAATCGCCGCCGCGGCGCAGGTGATGCGCGAATTCGCGACCAAAGTACCGGCGGGCGGCGACGACCGTCTGGTCGACACGTGCGGTACGGGTGGCGATTCAGCGCACAGTTTCAATATCTCGACCGCGGCCGCATTCGTCGCCGCCGCGGCGGGCGCGAAAGTCGCGAAGCACGGCGGCCGCTCGGTGTCGAGCAAGTCGGGCAGCGCCGACGTCCTGGAAGCGCTCGGCGCCAATATCAACCTGTCGCCGGAAGAAGTCGCGCGGTCGATCAACGAGACCGGCGTCGGATTCATGTTCGCGCCGAACCATCACAGCGCGATGAAGCACGCGGGGCCCGTGCGCAAAGAACTTGGCGTGCGCACGATCTTCAACATCCTCGGGCCGCTGACCAATCCGGCGGGCGCGAAAAACCAGGTCATGGGCGTGTTTCATCCGGATCTCGTGGGCATCCAGGCGCACGTGTTGCAGCGTCTCGGCAGCCGGCACGTGATGATCGTGCACGGGCTTGAAAGCCTGGACGAAATTTCGGTCTCCGGTCCGACGCTGATCGGCGAATTGAAGGACAACGCGGTGCGCGAATACCAGATCACGCCCGCGGATTTCGGGCTTGATACCCACGATGCGGCGGAGATCCGCGTCGACGGCGCCGAGCAGTCGAAAGCCATGCTGCTCGCCGCGCTGGAAAACAAACCGGGTGCGGCGCGCGACATCGTCGCGTTGAATGCCGGCGCCAGCATTTACGTCGCCGGGCTCGCCGACACTCACGCCGGCGGCGTAAGAATCGCGCTTGCGCTCATGGAAAGCGGCGCGGCGCGCAAGAAAATCGACCAGTTCGTCAAGTTCACGCGCACGCCGCGGTAAGCCCAACAGGCAAGTCGTCAAGTATCGTCATGTCGGACATTCTGCAACGCATACTCGCGGTCAAAGCCAAGGAGATCGCCGCGGCGAAAACCCGGCGCCCGCTGTCGGCGATGCGGATTGCCGCCGCGGCGATGCCCGAACCCCGTGACTTCGTTGGAGCGTTGCGGGCGAAAATTTCCGCGGGTGACGCGGCGGTGATCGCGGAGATCAAGAAGGCGAGCCCCAGCCGCGGCGTGCTGCGCGAAGATTTCGATCCGGCCGCGATCGCGGCCAGCTATGCCGGGCACGGCGCGGCGTGCCTGTCGGTGCTGACCGACGAGCAGTTTTTCCAGGGCAGCGCCGACAACCTGCGGCGCGCGCGCGCCGCATGCAACCTGCCCGTATTGCGCAAGGATTTTCTGCTCGAACCCTACCAGGTGTACGAGGCGAGCGCGATGGGTGCGGATTGCATCCTGCTGATCGTCGCCGCGCTGACCGCGAGGCGCATGACCGAACTCGAGGCGGCGGCATTGGATCTCGGCATGGCCGTACTCGTCGAAGTTCACAACGCCGCCGAACTCGACCGCGCGCTGCGGCTCAAGACGCCGCTGCTCGGCATCAACAACCGCAACCTGCGCACGTTCGAGACGCGGCTCGATGTCACGCTGGGATTGCTCAAGCGGATTCCGCCCGACCGCATTGTCGTCACGGAAAGCGGAATTCTGAAACCCGACGACGTGAGCCTGATGCGCGAGAACAAGGTAGACTGTTTTCTGGTCGGCGAAGCGTTCATGCGCGCAGCCGATCCCGGCGTCGAACTCGCACGCCTGTTTGCCCAACCCGCCTGAACGGCTATTTGCGTAAGGAGCTTTATGTTCGAACTTGACCGATTGATCACGGCCTTCGACAACGGGCTGCGCACCCTGCTGGCGCCGGCGCACAGCGCGCGCGCGGTTCCCGGCAACGCGGTGAACGAAGCGGAGATGACGGCGCCGGAACGCGACCTCGCGGCCGCGCTGATGCGCGTCAATCACACCGGCGAGATCTGCGCGCAGGCGCTCTACCAGGGCCAGGCATTGACGGCGCGCAATGTCGAGGCGCGCGCGGCGCTGGAGCAGGCGGCCGCAGAAGAAGCCGATCATCTCGCGTGGACCGCGCAGCGTATCGACGAACTCGGCGGGCGCGCGAGCTTCCTGAATCCTTTGTGGTATGCGGGATCGTTCGCGCTGGGCGCGGCGGCGGGCCTGCTCGGCGACAAGTGGAATCTCGGATTCCTCGCGGAAACCGAGCGCCAGGTCGAAGGCCATCTTGCCGGTCATCTCGACCGGCTGCCGTCGCAAGATGAAAAAAGCCGCGCGATAGTCAACGAAATGAAAGTCGACGAGGCGCGCCACGCGCGCACGGCCGTCGAGCATGGCGCGGCCGAATTGCCCGAGCCCGTGAAGCTCGCGATGAAACTGGGTTCGCGCATCATGACGCGCACCGCATACTGGATTTAATCCGGCGCGGGCGGCATAGACCGCGGGTGCCGCACATCAGGGCACTCTGTCACGGGTCCACACTTGAATATTTCAGGAGGAGTCATGAAAGAAAATTCGCACGACGAGTCCGCGGCCGTCAGCGCGCCGCGCCGCAGGTTTCTCAAACAGGTCGCGGTCACGGGTGCGACCGCGGGTGCGGCCGCCGCACTGCCCGCCCTTGCGCAGGAAGGAACGGTCGCCCGTAAACCGACGCTCGCGAAGGGCCAGGTGTCGGTGGCGGAAACGCTCGCGCGCTACGCACTCAATCTCAAATACGAGAATCTGCCGCCCGACATCTTACGTGTCGCCAAGCGCACTATCCTCGATACGATCGGCTGCGCAATCGGCGGTTATTCGGCCGGGCCGAGCAAGATCGCAGTCAAGGTCGCCGGCACCGTTAGCGCCAAAGACGGCGCGACTGTTTTGTGCAGCGGCATCAAAACGAGCCCCGATCTCGCGGCTTTCGCCGACGGGGTGATGATTCGTTACCTCGATTTCAACGACGGCTATATTGCCGTCGGCACCGGCGGACATCCGAGCGACATGATCGCCGCAGTGCTGCCGACCGCCGAAGTGGCGGGACTCGGCGGACGCGATCTCATCCTGGGAACGGTGCTTGCGCACGAAGTGTTCTGCAAGGTTTCGGACGTGCAGAATACGCGCGGACTGGGGCTCGATCACGCGACGGTCACCGGTCTTGCCGCGGTCGTCGCCGCCGGCCGCCTCATGGGCCTCACCGAGAAACAGCTCGTGCATGCGATCGGCATCGAAGTCGGCGGCAACACCGCGATCAATCAGGGGCGCGTCGGCACGTTGTCGAACTGGAAGGCATTCGCGTCCGCCGAAGCATGCCGCAAAGCGATTTTCGCCGCGCAACTCGCACAGGCGGGGATGACGGGTCCCGATCCTGTCTTCGAAGGGCGTGACGGATTTTTCAACGTCATCCTGCGCGAACCTTTTCAGTTGCCGAAACTGGGAGGGGCCGACGCTCCGTTCGGCATCATGCATGCGTTCACCAAGCGCTTTCCGCTGGGCCAGTATGCGCAGACCGTCGCGCAGGCCGCGGTGGAATCGCGCCAGTATTTCAAGGACCCTGCCGAGATCCAGGAAATCAACCTGCGCATATCGCACAACGCGATCATCGTCATGGCGGACACGCCCGACAAATGGCATCCGACGTCGCACGAGACCGCCGATCACAGCATCCCGTATTCGACGGGCGTCGCTCTGATGACCGGCACGATCACCGACGAGTACTACGACGGCGAGCATCTGCACGATAAACGCCTGCTGGATCTCGTAAGCCGCGT